>CAZUPX010000458.1:0-1666 GCA_964622155.1 uncultured Planctomycetaceae bacterium
CGACCGACCGCGGCTCGACCACTGGAGTCGTACCGACTGTATGTTGACCGTTGTCGCTGGCGGCGACACCGGGCCGCACGGGAATTGGCAGCGACGTCGTAGCGGCTGGCGCGGCGGATCCGGCCCGTAACAAGAAGTCGAGCACGTGTCGCAGCGTGGGGAAGTCGTCGAGCGACAAATTGCCGCCCGTGGCCGCGCCCACGTCGAAGTATTCCTGCAACTCGCCGAAGAGCTGAGCCTTTTTGATGCTGTCGACGCCCAGATCGGCTTCCAGGTCCGAGTCGAGCTCGACCACTTCGGCCGGATACCCGGTTTGCTCGACGACGAAGTTGATGAGGAACTTTTCAAGTTCCAGTGAGGTCGTCGGCACTGTTTTGGCGGCAGGAGCCGTGGTTGCAGCGGACGGTGCGCGAACCGCTGCAACCATCGGCCCGGCGGCGGTGGGCTGTGGAGCTACCGCGCCGGTCGAATTGGCTCCGTTCGCCGTGGCTTTGATACCTGGCGAAACAGGTTTTGGAGTAGAAGGATTCATGACGGTCGGCCGAGGCGCGGCCGCCGAAGTCGCGACGCGCGGCTGCGGACTGGCGGCCGATGCCGTCGGCGCCGCGGGGCGGCTTGTCGTGGGCGGCGCCTTGGGCTGCGGGCTGGCAGGCGCTTGTTGCGGCGAACGAGATTCGCCGTTGCTCGCGCCCGCACCCGGACCCAGTGCGCCGCTGCGCTTTTTGGCGCGGCGACGCTCGGTGGCGTCGAAGTGAGGAATGTTGTCGTTCATAGGCGTGTTTGCATGCGCATCGGACTTGCGTGGAGTGGAAACGGCAACTGCGGTCTGAGACACGGCACCCAGACACTCAAGCAACGCTTGAACACACAGAACCGGCTCGACACCAGGCCGTTTTGGATTGTCGGAGGCCACCACGTCCGCCCCCGCATCGAGAATGCGTCGATTCAGTCGCGTCATGGTTTGTTGCGGACCGACCTCGATAAACACGGTCGGTTGCTCGGCCGCCAACTGGCTGATCAGTTGGCAATACTGAATCGGCGTGGTCAGTTGTGCCGCCAGGTTGCGTTGGACTTCAGCGGCATCGACGACCAACGAGTTGGTCACGGTGCTGATCATCGGGATCGTCGGCGGATGCAGCGTCGCCGATTGCAACTGCTGCTGCAGCAATCGGCTACCACCGGCCATCAATGGCGTATGGAAGGCGGCCGGCACGTTCAGAATTCGGGCCTGGAACGATTTGGCCTCCAGCGACCTGGCCAGTGCTTCGAGCTGCGCGCGCTTGCCACCGACTACCGACTGATCCGGCGCATTGTGGTTGGCCAGGTAGAGCAATCGTCCGCTGGCCCCCATCAGGCCTTCGAGCACGTCGAGAGGCGCATTGGTCGCCAACATGCCGCTGTCGCCTCGTGCCACGGCCACGATGCCTTCGCAGCGGGCCCGCGTCATGCGAACGGCCGTTTCGAAATCCCACACACCCGCGGCGTACAACGCCACGAACTCGCCGTAGCTGTGACCCATCACAACGTCTGGCACGATGCCCAGTTCACGAATCGCCGCCAGGACGATCGCGTCGGCCAAAAACATCGAAACCTGCGTCGACCACACGTCACTGCCGAGCTGCGTCGGAGTCTGCCAGGCAAGCTGTTCGAATGTCGGATAGCCCAA
>CAZUPX010000459.1:0-4489 GCA_964622155.1 uncultured Planctomycetaceae bacterium
ACCGTCCGCGATTCCTGTTGCCACCGGCCGCCGTACATGCGGGCCTCGTTGACCTGGTTGGGAGTCGGAGGAGTGTGGTAATACTCGATCAGGCTCTCCTCGATCGGATACAGGTACAAGGTCGTCCCCCACTGCATTCCATAACAGGGAAAGCTCTGCTTCTTGCGCGTCATGCGGCTGAGCTGAACCACCTCCAGGTTGGCCAGCATCTCGCTTGGAAACTGGCTCAGGCGGTTGCGGATGTCCTGTGGTGTCAGCACGTGGCGCGAGCCCTTGCCGGGCGGCTGGACCACGATGCGATAGCCCTCGTGCTCCTCGGCCGGCTCGTGCCAATCTTCGGGCGGCACGAATGGGAGCATGGGGTTTCTCTCAACCCCGCGAACTCGCTTGTTTGCCAAAACGCCAGGCCGGCGCGCCTTGGCCAACGCCACCGAGCTGTAGTGCTGATGTGGCTGAAGGCGGCCACCAAATTTCAGTTCGCGGCGAAGCATCAAACGAGACCTCAAAGGCACTGTGTGGCAGCACGAGTCACTCCTTTGAGGGCGCGCAAACCGCCGCACCCTGCTGCATCCGACCTGGTAGTAGCGAGGAAGGGAAGAGAACCCGGCCAAGACCCCACATTCCATCCTACGTACGGAGCCGTACAATTTTCAATAGAATCTCGTAAGTGATATCCTGATAAGCATTTATGCAGTATGGCATGTGCACCAGGAAGTCCTCAAACTGGGGTCTTGACCGGGCGAAAATGGACGTTCCTGCCGGGACCCAAATTTCTCCGTTTCGAATCTCTCGGCGCACATTCGATGAAGCGCGGCGCCATGTTTGTGATGATTGCTCGAGGCAACGCCATCGCGAGTCCCGAATGCGCGGTCGACAGTGATCGCAAATCGCTATGCTGAAACCTGCCACAGCGATTCGCCGTTTGCTGAATTGGCGTCCGGAACTTTCATGCCCAAGAGCGTCCTCTACTCCCGTCAGGGCTGTCACCTGTGCGACGAGGCCGCAGCCCTACTCGCACGCTACGGTTTGCAGGTCGAGCAAGTCGACATCGATCAGGATCCACTGCTGCGCGGCCGCTATGACCAGTGTGTGCCAGTGGTGGTGATCGACGGCAAGGAGCGGTTTCGCGGCCGCGTCGACGAGCTGCTGCTGCGGAGATTGCTCGCGCGCCGTGAATGACGATTGACCGTGCCCACGTTCTCGTCCAGGCCATATTCGCGCGATACAATGGTCGCTGACATTGTCGCACGGATTGACACGTTAAGCGCGGGGCCGGTATGTCCGATTGTCTGATCGTGGGTGGCGGGGTGATCGGCCTGTCGTTGGCCTATGAGTTGGCAGGGCACGGCATGCGGGTTCGCCTCATCGATTCCGGCCAGGTGGGCCAAGAGGCATCGTGGGCTGGCGCCGGGATTTTGCCCCCCGCTTCCGCGACTACCCATGACCCCTTGGAACAACTCGCGGCGCTGGCGAACGAATTGCACACCCAGTGGTCGCGAGAACTGTGTGCCTCGACCGGCATCGACAATGGCTATCGCCGCACGGGAGCGATCTACCTGGAGCGCCAGCCGGTGGCTGCCAAGCAGCTTGAACGGTTCGCCAGGGAGGCGCACGACCGCGGAATAGTCGCGCGGCGTCTGACTCGAGAGGCCCTGAGCGAGCTTGAACCGGCCCTATCGCCACGCGGCTCGCTGGAAGTGAGCTATCTGGTCCCCGACGAGTGCCAGATCCGCAATCCGCGGCACCTGAAGGCGCTGGTCGCGGGCTGTGTCGGCCGGGGAGTGCAAATCACACCTGGCGCCTCGGCCGACGACTTCGAGATTCGTGGCGGCCGCGTGCGCGCGGTGCGCACCAGCTCGGGGTCACTGGCAGCAGGCAACGTTGTGCTGACGACCGGGTCGTGGACAGCGGCGCTAGCACGCAAACTGGGAGTCTCGCCGGCAATCAAGCCCATCCGCGGTCAGATGGTGCTATTGAAGCTGGCGCGGCGCGTGCTCGATCGGATCGTCAACGAGGGAAGCCGCTATCTGGTGCCGCGCGACGACGGCCGAGTGTTGGTCGGTTCGACCGAGGAAGACGCGGGCTTTGACCGCAGCACAACCGCCGGCGCGATCCGTGATCTGCTCGACTTCGCTTCCAGCCTCGTGCCGGAACTGGACACCGCACAGGTCGAGCGCTCGTGGGCCGGGCTGCGTCCCTCGACGCGCGACGGTTTGCCTTATCTGGGAGGCGTACCGGGACTGGACAACGCTTTTGTCGCGGCCGGACATTTTCGTGGCGGACTCCAACTCTCCACCGCCACCGCTGTCGTAGTGGGCCAACTCGTGCGAGGAAAGCCAACGAGCGTCGATTTGTCGACGTTTCGTGTCGATCGCCACGCGAACACCGACGATCGCGAAGCGAAACACGACTTGCTGTGCGAAGTCTCCTACCCGATCGTACACGAGGCTTAAGTTAACGTGACGAGCGATCAAGCGACCTGACGGCAACCTCGGGAGGAAACATGGCCGTCGACACTCCGGCACGAATCGCAGTTCTAGGCGCCGGGCCGATCGGTCTCGAGGCTGCACTGTACGCCCGATACCTCGGCTATGACGTCGACATTTATGAGCGAGGCAGCGTGGCCGAACACGTCCTGCGCTGGGGGCACGTGCGCATGTTCACCCCGTTCGGAATGAATCGCTCGCCGTTGGGGCTGGCTGCGCTGCGGGCCCAAGAGCCAACTTACGAAGCTCCGGCCGACGAGGAGCTTCTGAGCGGACGTCAGTTTGCGAGGCGATATCTGCTTCCATTGGCACAATCTGACCTGCTCGCTGACAGCCTGCGCGAGCACACCGAAGTCGTTGCCATCGGCCGCGACGGACCGTTGATCGGTGATCTTGCCGGAGACGAGACGCGCGGCGACTACAACTTTCGCCTGCTGCTGGCCAGCACGAACCCCGAAGATCACGGCCGCCAGCGAACCGCCGAGGCCGATGTGATCATCGACGCCACCGGGACGTTCGGCCATCACAATTGGCTGGGGCACGGCGGAATCCCCGCATTGGGCGAACTGGCCGCCGAAACACATATCGAGTACGGGCTGGCCGACGTGCTTGGAACGGCTCGCGATGAGTATGCCGGGCGCAACATCCTGCTCGTTGGTGGTGGATATTCGGCGGCAGCGAACCTGGTCGCGCTGGCTGAGCTGGCTGCCCAGGCGCCCGACACCTGGATCACATGGGTCACGCGGGGTGAGTGCGACGAGAAGTCACCGCAGCCGATCGCCCCAATCGCCGACGATCGCCTGAGCGAGCGACAGCGCGTCACGCAGATCGCAAACTCGTTGGCGTCAAGCGATGCCAATCACGTTACACCGCTGGGCGGCACCACCGTAGACGCCGTCGCCTGGCACGCTGATCTGGGGAGGTTCTCCGTTCGATTCCTGGGCCGGCATGCGGGCGAACTGGAGTTTGACCGCATCGTGGCCAATGTCGGCTACCATGCCGACTGGCAGTTGCACGCCGAATTGCACATCGACACGAGCTACGAATCAGGCGGACCGCGCAAGCTGGCCGCGGAACTGGCGACGGTCTCTGGTCCCGATGGCTTCGAGGGTCGGCCGCCCGGCAGCGGGACGCTCATTCAGCCGGAGCCAAATTTCTACGTCCTGGGGGCCAAGAGCTACGGCCGGGATTCGCGGTTTTTCATCACCGACGGGCTCGAACAGGTTCGCGCGCTGTTCGCAATCATCGGCGACCGCGCAAGCTTGGATCTCTACGCCACAATGGCCGGGCACTATTGAGCGATCTCCATGAGCTGCTAACGCGGGGCTGCTGCGCGCGCCCGAATCGCCGCCTCGTTGGGATAGATGCTCAACAACCGCACCCCGGAAAAACTGTTTTCGTAAACCGGCTGGTCGTGTTCGGACAACCATTTGTCCCAAGGACGCCAAGCGCTGGGGCGGTGCTGCATGACGTACCAACGAACGGGTCGGGTGTCGTCGGGATGGTAGTCAAGTAGCCTCCAGCGGGCCAGCAACTCGAGATAACGCGGCGACAAGGCGCCAAACACAACGCGCTCATCCTTGGCGGTGTGTTCCTCCAACCACTCGAGCGCATCGCGATCAAGCGAGTCCCAGTAGTAGGTGGGTTCCATGCCGAGTGCCGCTGCCCCGCGCAGCCCACCCATCAGGCGGTTGTAGTACGAAAGATTGTGTGGAAAGTAGGTGACCGCGTCGAACGTGGCGGCCGCCAGAACGATCACCAGCGCGACCTTGGCCCAGCCCTGCGCCACGATCCTCTCGGGCTGCAACAGCGTTGCTCGATACAACGCCCGGCCGATCCCCACGCCGACCAAGGCCGCGAAGAACGCGAAACTCGGCAGGATCAATCGCTCCGCGTCGTGAGGAGGCATTAGCGGAAACGCCCGTGCGACGACCATCGTCGCCCATTGGCAAACCAACAGCGTCGAGGCTGGGTCGTCGCGCCAGCGGCGCAGTGTGGTGACA
>CAZUPX010000460.1:0-2399 GCA_964622155.1 uncultured Planctomycetaceae bacterium
CGCCGCCTAGCGCCGCAAGCTCCGCTCGGACCGAGGGCCGGTCTCGGGTCACCCTGCGTAAAGAGCGGCGATTTCCTGCGCCGAGAGCGCGCGCGAATACAGTCGCACGTCGTCGAGCGCGCCGGACATGCCGCGATAGCCGTCCTGCTCGGCTCCCAGCCCCAGGGCGACGGCGTTGGCCGCGATCTGGAAATTGGCGGCCTTCGTGGCTTGCAACTGGCCGTTGATGTACAGCTTGATCGTGGCGCCGTCGTACGTGGCGGCCGCGTGCATCCAGGTCTGGCCATTGGTCGGATATTTCGTCGTGGAGTCAACGCGGTACGTGTTGCCGCTCGAGGCCTCGTTGAACCGGACGAAGACGGAGCCGCCGGCCGAGAGCGACAGCTCATAGCCGTTCGTGCTGCCCTTCCTTTTCTTGGAGATGAAATACTGCGTGTCGAGTTTCGACGGACGGATCCAGGCGGTCATGGTGATCGCCTGTTGGATGTCGAGCGAGCTATGGTCGGGAACAACCAGCCGGCCGCTGCTGGCGAGCAACAGTGCGCTGCCGATGCGCCCGGCCGTGTAGGAAGCACTTCCCGCCAGCGTACCGTGATTCCCCTGCCCGGATTGATCCGTGCCGTTGCCGTCCATCGCCCACCGTCCCACCAGTCCTGCCGCGCTCGACGGGGCGCTTTGAACCTGAATTGTCACCTGGTCGCTCGATTGCAGGCTGCCGTCGCTGGCGGTCAGTTGCAGGACATACGGGCCAGCCGTGCTGAAGGTGACCGCCGTCGAAGCCGCGTTTGGATTGGCGAAGGCGACCGTGCCCGGCCCGCTGACCTTGGTCCACGCAACCGTAAGCGTTCCTGAGGGCAGGCCGTCGTCAGTGGCCGAACCGGCAAGCGTGGCCGAACTGGGCAACGTGATCGACTGGTCGGCGCCGGCGTTGACGACGGGCGCGGCGTTCGTCGACCCTCTGGACGAGGTGCCCAGGTTGATCAGGCTTCCTACGGCCGAGGTGCCTTTGGTCGCCAACACCAGGATTTGGTCGCCGGCGGCGGCCTTGGAGCTCGTGACGTCGTTCAGGTTGCCCCAGAGCACGACTTGCTTCGGCCCGAACGCGATGGTTCCCAGCGCCGAACCGCGCAGCACGATGTCGCCGCCGCCCGTCTCGTCGGTGTAGATGACCGCCAGCTCGTTGTGCGCCTCGCTGACCACCAGGATTCCGCGCGTGCCAGTATTGTCGATCGGGTAGGCATTGTCCCAGGCGCCTGACGGCCGCCGCACCAATACGGCAACCGCCTCGTGGCTCGCGGAGTCGTAGCTGGTTTTCACGGCTGCATACAACGTGCCGTCGGAGGTGGTCGCCAGGTGCACGTGATCGTCCGCGAACCCGCCGCCCACCGATTTGGCCGACTGGCTGGCCGGCACCTCGTCGGCCGACCAGGTCTGCGGATTCGCACCGTCAACGTGCGTTTTGAAGCCGAACCGACGGCTGTTCTGGTTCGACCAGAAGACGCCGATCCTGCCGCCGGGCATGGCAATCACCGACGAAATGTCGTCGGTGGTGATTCCGCTGGCTACCGTGATCGGCGCGCTAAAGGTCGTGTAAGGCCCGTCGCTATAACGCATCTCGATCGTGGTCGAACGGTCGTAGGCGACCCACAACCGGCCGGTCGAGTCCACGTCAATCGTGGCGGTCTCGACCGACGAGCCAAGCGAAACGCTGACCACCTGCGGCTGTACGGTCCAGAAGTCATATCGCGCCGGCGCGCCCGGACGATTCTCGAGCGTGACAAGCTCCGAGGTTGCGCCCTCGAACATCAAGACATGAGCCAAGTCGCCGACCACCTTGACGTCGGCCCGCGACCCCTTGGAGGAAAGCTGCAACACCGAACTCCACGAGCTGGAATCCAGCCGCCACAGCCATGTTCCCGAGCCGTTGGGCTGCACGCTCCACCACTGGCCGTTGTGTTCCCAGACCTTGGACTGAGGCTTTTCTCCCGTCGATTGCGTGATCGACACTCCGGCAATCGGCGAAAGCGACAAGGGATCCCACAGGCTGACCGCGGAGAGCAAGTTGCGCGACTCAAGCGGTTCCGAGCGGAGGGTCCGGTGGGGGCGGTGATGCTTGATAGGCTGCGAGTGGTCGCGATGAATGGACCATGGCCATGGTGAGAACTTCACGGGCTTCGCCTTGAAAAAGAGGGTAGAATGCGCAAACTGTTCCGGAGCAAATGACCCTGATCTAAATGTCAATTTGGGTAGATTTGACGGATCAGATAAATTTCAGGGTAGTTACGCCGGCGCGGAATGCAAGCATTGTGCGGCCGCGGGACCGTCCCAACCGCGCCTTAGCAGCCTGTTGATTTACTCAACAGGCTGCGACATCGCATGGATGCGATGACAAAATAGCG
>CAZUPX010000461.1:0-2046 GCA_964622155.1 uncultured Planctomycetaceae bacterium
CTGGTGGAGGCCGCCGCCGTGATCGAACGAACGAACACGCTTGCCGCGAATGCCGCCTGATTGCATGAACCGTCTCAGCGACAGCCAACTTTACGCGAAACTTTTGAGGACGCCTGCATTGAAGATCGGAGTTTTCATTCCCAATTGGGTCGGCGACACGGCAATGTGCACGCCTGCGCTGCGTGCTCTGCGGCGCCATCATGGCTCCAGCGCGGAAATCATGGGAGTGATGCGCCCGTACGTGGCCGACGTGCTGGCCGGCACACCGTGGCTCGATGAAACGGTGTTCTTCGATCGCAAGTCAAGCGACCCCGCACATCACACCGGCGCGGTGTGGCGCTATCTGCGCGACCGCCGCCTCGATGCGATCGTGCTGATGACCAACTCATTTCGGTCCGGAGCCATGGCCCTGCTGAGCCGTGCCCCCGCGCGGATCGGCTATGCACGCTACGGCCGCGGTGCGCTGTTGACCCACAAGCTGTACCATCCGCGCAGACGATTTGGCTGGTTGCCCACGCCGGCCATCGACGCGTATTTGCAACTCGCATATGCGACGGGCTGCGAATTGGAGTCGCCACGGCTCGAACTGGCGACCTTGCCTGTGGATGAGGCGGCGGCCGACCGTGTGTGGCGCAAATGGCGGCTTCCGCCAGGCGATCAGGTCGTGGTGCTAAATTCCGGCAGCGCTTACGGGGCGGCCAAGTCCTGGCCGAGCGAATACTTTGCCGAGCTGGCCCGACGAATCGTCGGCGACTACGACTTGTCGGTGCTGGTCACGTGCGGCCCGACCGAACAGGACACGGCGCACAAGATCGTCTCGCTCGCCGACCATTCACGTGTCGTCAGCCTGGCGGACGAGCCGCTTTCGATCGGGCTCACCAAGGCTTGCATCCGGCGGAGCCGCATGCTGGTCACGACCGACAGCGGCCCGCGGTTCTTCGCCGTGGCTTTTGACCTGCCGGTCATTTCGCTGTTCGGTCCGACCGACGTAGCCTGGACGCGAACGCACTACGCGAAAGAGATCTGCCTGCACCACGCGGTGCCATGCGGTCCATGCGCCCAAAGGACCTGCCCGCTAGGACACCACGATTGCATGCGATCGCTGAGCGTGGATCGCGTTTATGCAGCCGTGCGATCGCAACTTCACCAGCCCGTGGTTTGGCAAGCCGCGTAAATACGATTCGCGCGCGGTGACAGGGGTGCGATGTCGGGGCTTCGCTGGGTGCCATGCCCGCGACTCGCGGGCATGCGCGGTCCTGTAACGTTTATCTGCGTGCGCGGGCATGGCGCACCCGGCACCCTGCGCGCTCAATTCTCAGGTCGCCGACACTAGCGCACTTGAATGGAATTGACCACTTCCACGCCTTCGGCGGCATGGCGGACCACTTCCTGGGCGAGTTGTTTGTGATAGAAGCTCGAAACCAAGCCGCTAATCAGGAGCGTGTCGCCATCGCGCTCGACGTGCAGGTCGCGCAACGCAAACACCGGACTGGCGGCAAGCGCCGTCTGTGCGCGATGCTGGACATCTTTTGCCGTGAGCACGGACATGAAAGGTGACCCCTCCTTGGAACTTCCAGCGATCGTACTTCACGCGTGCCGCCTTGAGTCCTGATGGGGCGGCGCACCGTGAGAAACCCGTCGACCGCCCACTCTAAAAAAGCAATCGGCCAGCTTCGAACGGCCGCACGAGCGATCGAAGCATGGAAAGACGTAAACCGTCTTGCACACTCAATGTAGTGTGCCGAGGTGAGTTGTCAATCGGTCATTTCTCGCGGTCTCAAGGGAGGCCACGAGCCGCACGGTCCGCTGCGCGATGACGCGCGCACCGCACAGCTAGCAAGCCTCTATCGGGTGTCCGGCGACCTCAGCGTATCTTGCCCTCGCGCTCCAGATACGCAATCACTTCGTCGGCCAACGTCTCGGCGTCCTTCGAGTTCGCGTCGAGGACCAGTTCCGGCTTGCTCGGCGCCTCATACGGGTCATCAATGCCGGTGAATCCCTTGATCTCGCCAGCCCGGGCCTTCTTGTAAAGCCCCTTGGGGTCAC
>CAZUPX010000462.1:0-4309 GCA_964622155.1 uncultured Planctomycetaceae bacterium
CATGTCGCGGCCACCACAGCCGGCCGCTCTGCCCACCAACAGGGCTGGAAAGACGCAGCCAAGCGGCCGCCCGACGGCCTCAAAGTTTCCGCCGATACGACGCTCGGTGTGCGTCTTGGCCAACGGTCGCTGAGTCTCGTAACAGGAACCAGGAACATCGATGGCGGCCGACCTGTGTTCGCACTGCGCCGAAGTGTTCGGCGAAGCGACGCTCATCTTGTCGCTCCGACCCCGACACCACCGGCACAACCTTGCTATAATCCCGCCACGAGCTGGAGTCGCTTGAGCCGGGGTGGCATGTTGACGGGCGTCGCGATTCTTGTGCCGTTTTTGATATTCCTTCCGTATGGCGAATTTCCGTTCGCAATGCTCTGGGCCAACTTCACCATTTCAATCGAAAGAACCAATCCATGAATGTGATCAATCATCAGTTCCGACTTGCCGCCCGACCCGTCGGCATGCCTAAGCG
Source organism: uncultured Planctomycetaceae bacterium (assembly GCA_964622155.1). Lineage (GTDB taxonomy): Bacteria > Planctomycetota > Planctomycetia > Pirellulales > PALSA-1355 > CAZUPX01. Next base: position 470 of record CAZUPX010000462.1, read on the forward strand.
CAGCGATTGGAACGCTACCGAGGAGCCGGTGCGCGAACCGGCCGACGGTGAGATTCTGGTCAAGGTGCTTTACATTTCGCTCGACCCGGCGATGCGCGGCTGGATGAACGAGGGGAAGTCTTATATTCCGCCGGTGGGGATCGGCGAGGTGATGCGCGCCGGCGGTGTGGGGCGCGTCGTGGCGTCGAAGGACGCGCGGTGCGCGGTCGGCGATTTTGTGTACGGCACCTTCGGCGTGCAGGAGTATGCAACGGTCAAAGCCAGCGCCGCCACCAAGATTGGGCCGAACGTCGCGCAGTTGCCGGTGTATCTGGGCACGCTTGGCATGCCCGGCATGACCGCTTTTTTTGGCCTGCTCGAAGTGGGGCAGCCCAAAACCGGCGACACGGTGGTCGTGTCCGGCGCGGCTGGCGCCGTTGGGTCTGTCGTCGGACAAATCGCCAAAATCAAGGGTTGCCGTGTGGTCGGCATCGCCGGCGGCCGAGAGAAATGCCAATACCTCGTGAAGGAGCTCGGGTTTGACGCGGCCATCGACTATAAGGCCGAAGACGTCAAGGAGTCACTGCGCAAGCACTGCCCCAAGGGAGTGGACGTCTATTTCGACAATGTCGGCGGCGACATTCTCGACGCCGTGCTCACGCAACTTGCGCGCGGAGCGCGGATCGTGATCTGCGGAGCCATCTCGCAGTACAACAACACCGAAGGGGTCAACGGTCCCAAGAACTACCTGTCGCTATTGGTCAATCGCGCGAGCATGAAGGGCATGGTCGTGTTTGACTACGCCGACCGATACGCACTGGCCGGGCGCGAAATGGCCGGTTGGATGGAGGCTGGCAAGCTCAAGTCGCGCGAGCACGTCGTCGAAGGACTGGAGACGTTTCCCGAGACCCTCTTGAAACTGTTCAAGGGCGAGAACCTCGGCAAGCTGGTGCTGAAGGTGGCCGACGGGTGAAGCGGCGCCGACTCATCGTGCGGGCGGCAAAACGTCAATTTCGTGGTAGAAGAGTGGTAGAGTAGTGTAGCCCTCCAAATATCTTCCTACCTACCGTCACCAAGGAGAACGATTGTGACCAGCCTTGCAAGGATAAGTGTTCTTACGATTCTGGCGATGGCCGCCGCTTACGCGTCTGCGTTGGCCGCGCCCATCGGCACCGGCGCGCCAAACGGCACAGCTTTCCCATTGTGCCAAACGCCAGTCACCAAAGGTTATCAATTGCAGCCCGGTTTTTGCGCACCTCAAGTCGCCGCCATGATTCCACATGCCGTCGACTCGGACGGGTGCTGCGAATGTTGCGGGCCGTTTGGCATTCCGCCCATTTTCGCCGCCGGCAATAACGTGGTCGTTCGCACGACCCCCGAAGTGCACGAGCGTGTGGCCCGGTTCCTGATCGACCTGGGCGCGTACGTTCCGCTGAAGCCGAAATAAACCAGAACAGTGATCCACAGATTGCGCAGATTTCACTGATTTGAACGGAAGAAATACGGGACGGTCGCGTTCTTGCGTCGACAGTACATCGTGGACCTCTGAACACTTCCTTCCGCGAAATCTGTGAAATCTGCGGATAAAGACGACTCTGAGCAACATAGTGGCGTGTGGCCTGGCCGCGTGATATGGTGCGCTGGTTCAACCGACCGCACCTTCCGACGCCGCAGGGCTGCACCATGATTCTCGACCGCTTTGCCCGCGTCAATCTTTGCCACAGGCCGACGCCGCTGGAGCCGATGGTCCGACTGTCGGACCATTTGGGCGGACCGCGGCTGTATGTGAAGCGCGACGACTGCACCGGGTTGGCCTTCGGTGGAAACAAGGCGCGCAAGCTCGAATTCCTGATGGCCGACGCGTTGGCGCAGGGGGCCAACACGGTGGTGACCGTCGGCGGCGTGCAGTCGAATCATTGCCGGCAGACGGCGGCCGCGGCTGCGAAGCTGGGATTGAAGTGCGAGCTGATCTTGCCGCATCTATCGCGGTTTGGCAGCTCAACCTACGACAGTGGCGGCAACGTGCTGCTCGACCGGCTGTTGGGCGCAAACCTACACGTCACCTCCGACGCTCAAGCTGCGACGGCCCTCATGGCCGAAGTGCTCCAACAGGTGCGCGATCGGGGCGATACGCCGTATTTGATTCCGGCGGGCGGATCGACGGCAGTCGGCGCCTTGGGCTATGTCGACGCGGCGTTTGAGCTTGCGGCTCAAACTCGCCAACGCAACCTTACGTTCGACTATGTATTGGTCACGACTGGCAGTTGCACAACGCACGGCGGATTGATCGTGGGTTTCGAGGGTGTCCGTCGAACGCCCGAGCTGGATTGCCAGCCAGACGTGATCGGCATTTCGGTTTATCAACGACAAGAGACGGCGCTGGCGACCGTGCGACAAAAGGTGCGCGAAATCGCGGACCTGGTTGGTTTTGGCGATACGTCGCTCGACGACAAGGTTGTCGTCCTGGACGACTATCTCGGCGGCGGATATGGCGAGCCGACCGACGCGATGGTCGAGGCCGTCACGCTGGCCGCCCGCTTCGAGGGGCTGTTGCTCGACCCGGTGTATACCGGCAAAACTCTCTCCGGCGTGATTGCTCTGGTGCGGCAGAACTATTTCAAAAAGACCGACCATGTGCTGTTCTGGCACACCGGCGGCACGCCCGCGTTGTTCGCCTATGGGGAGGCGTTCGACGCATTGCCGGCCGGTGCCGACGGTCAATCGCCGTATCCAGTTATGGCGGCGTTGGTGGCACGCGCCGCAAACCGACAGCCTGGCGCCGGCCGACGAGGCGATGAATCGACAAGGTGACACCATCATGCCTGGGGTGCGCGAGATGGCTTGCCGCGAGAATCAGGTGGATTCGCGAGCAGTTGCAATTGCACTTGGCGGAATTGGACGGCTTGGGTTTGGACTTCTATCACCTGAGTGAATATGTGCACCGCGCGCGGCGGGTGGTGTTCGGCGAGGATTGCGCCGAGGGAAAAACCTGGGTGGCAGAGTTGATGCACGTGTTCAAGCACGACGGCTATGACTGTGCCTGGGAGCGGCTGGTGAAGTGGCGTGCCAAGCTGGGTTGCTGTGCCAAGAAACGCCAAGCCGCCGATCGACTGCTGAACTACGTATCGCAGCGGCAGGAGATGATTCGCTATCCGTCGTTCCTGGCTAACGGCTGGCAGATCGGCAGTGGTCCGACGGAAGCCCAGTGCAAACTGACCGTGGGTCGCTTGAAAGACCGCAGCCGACGCTGGGACCGACCCAACGCCGCCGCCGTCGCCGCGCTGGACAGTCTGGAGCGCAGCGGCCAATGGCACTTGTACTGGAGAACCCCTGTCACCACTGCCGCTTAACACGGCCAGAATGTTTGGGCACACCCCTGGTTCGCCTGCGTCTGGTTCGCCTGCGTCTTGACAAGTGATCGCTCTTCGCCGAGGCTATAAACGTTCGTTTTTCGAGAATCGGGAATGCTCTTTTTCGCTTTGGCGTCAAGAACGACGCGCGCAGAGTCGCCAGCGTGGCCCGCGACGTCTGTAGGCGCACAGGGCCTTTTGTGCTATGGCGTTCAAAGCGGGCGGAGCAACCATCCTGGATTGGAGGTCACCATGCGAAACATTGTGCTGCTTTCCGTCGGATTCAGTCTACTTATCGCGTCGGCGGCGCTGGCGCAGGTAGAGAAGCCCACTGAAGCGCCGAAGATGGAGCGAGCACCCGTGCAAGGCGCGGAGCTGGAGTTTGAAATTCGAGGTCGCGGCGAGCCTGTGGTGCTCATTCATGGCGGCTTCATCGCCGGCGCCTTCCTCCCTTTGATGAACGAGCAATCGCTGGCGGAATATCGCTTGATCCGCTATCACCGTCGCGGAT
>CAZUPX010000463.1:0-2272 GCA_964622155.1 uncultured Planctomycetaceae bacterium
CCGTATTCGCCCGCGCATTGGACCTCTCGCGCGATCGAGGCCGCAAGTTCGATGCGAAATTGTACCAGGAGGAAATGTTCGCCCGCATGATCGAGCGAGCACGCGGCGACGACCCCGACCTGGCCGAGCGGCTTTCAACGCAGCAGAGCCATCACGAACTTGTCGTCAGCGAGCAATAATCCCTCTCCCTCTTCGCTCGACTTTTGCCCTTTTTTGAGAGTCGTTGGTGAACATTTTCATTAAACAAAATGGAGCCGCCTTGTCGGTATCAAGAGTAGTTGTTTCAAGACAACCCCTGGTACTTGGGCAAGGAGGCCCCGATGGACAGTATACCCAAAGCGGCGGAGCCGCTCTTCCAGGAATTTTCCGAAGCGTTCACCCAACCGACCTTCGCGCGATTCACCATTGTGCTGCGGGCCGCGATTCTGACGACCGGGCGGCGAACGATGACCAACTTGTTGCGGACGGTGCAGACGCTCGCTCCGGGAGACCCATCGACGTATCACCGCGTGTTGTCCAAACGACGTTGGTCGACATGGCGGTTGTCCGGCGCGCTGGCGCGTTTCATTCTGCATCACTGGGTTCCCGATGGTCCCGTGTTGGTGTGCGGCGACGACACGGTGGACCAACATCGTGGAAAGAACGTGTACGGCAAGGCCTGTCACCGCGATGCCGTTCGTTCGACGCATTCGTTCACCGCGTACCGCTGGGGACACAAGTGGGTCGTACTGGCCATCCTGGTGAAGTTCCCCTTCGCCCAACGTCTTTGGGCGTTGCCGGTTCGGGTGGCGCTGGATCGTTCCAGGGAGTGGAACGAAACGCACGGGCGCCGACACAAGACGCCGTCCGAACTCATGCGCCAGTTGCTCGCCGTGCTGATGCACTGGTTTCCCCGGCGGACATTCGTGTTGTCCGGAGACGGCGGCTTCGGGACGCACGAACTGTCTCGCTTCACCCATCGGCATCGTTCTCGGCTGACGTTGGTCAGTCGTTTCTATCCGGATGCCAATTGGTACGCGCCGGCTCCGGTGGCCAGGGGCAAGGGCAAGGGTCGACCGCGCAAGAAGGGGCGAAAGCTGCCGACGCCGGAAGCGGTCGTGAAGAAATCCCCTCGCCGGCGATTGACCGTCGCTTGGTATGGCGGCGGTACGCGGCGCATCGAAGTCGTGACGGGGACGGGTCATTGGTACAAGAACGGAGAAGGTTTGGTTCCGGTGTGCTGGGTCTTTGTCCACGACTGCACCGGAACCCATCGCGACGATTTCTTCTTCACCACCGATCTGGCTATGACGCCCAGGCAGATCGTCGAGACGTTCACCGCCCGCTGGTCCATCGAGACGACGTTCCAGGAGATGCGCGCGTATCTGGGACTCGAAACGACGCGCGGCTGGAGCGAGAAGACCGTGCTTCGCGCCGCACCGTGTTTGTTCGGACTGTTCTCCGTGGTTGCGCTGCTGTACGCGCGGCTTCCCGCCAACCCAATCCGCGCGGCGATCCTGTGGCCCGGCAAAAACGATCAGACGTTCTCCGATGCCATAACCGCTGTGCGCCGCTGGCTTTGGATGAATTGGATTTTTGCAACACCCAGGCGTCACGGAGCCTTTGCAAAAATATCTCGGCCCATCAAGGCCGTCCTGTTATACGCCCTCGCACCCGCTGCGTAGAGCGGGAAAAAAGGGCAAAAGTCGAGCTTACAAGGCAAACAACGTGAAAATCGCGGAAATATTTCACAGCATTCAGGGGGAGGGCAAGCTTGCCGGCGTGCCCAGTGTGTTCATTCGCACCAGCGGGTGCAATCTGCGCTGCGTCTGGTGCGACAGTCCGTACACGTCATGGAAGCCTGAAGGCGAGCAAGTGACAATTGATCAGATCATCGAGCATGTTTCACATTTTGAATGCAAGCATGTTGTACTCACCGGCGGCGAGCCGCTGATCGCGCCGGGCGTCGAAGAGTTGACCCGGCGGCTTCGGGAGACGGAGTATCATCTTACCATCGAGACAGCCGCCACAGTGTGGCGCGACGTATCCTGTGATCTTGCAAGCATCAGTCCCAAGCTAGCCAATTCGACCCCGTGGGATCGCGAAGAGGGCCGGTCCGCAAAGGTGCACGAGCAAAACCGAATCGACGTGAACGTCATCCGTCGATTCATGACACTCGGCGACCACCAGTTGAAGTTTGTGGTGGACCGGCCCGAAGATATCACCGAGATCGACGAATTGTTGGCACGGATTGGTTCCATCGAACGGTCAAACGTGCTCTTGATGCCACAGG
>CAZUPX010000464.1:0-7969 GCA_964622155.1 uncultured Planctomycetaceae bacterium
TCTGGTTCAACTCAACCTGCGCGGCAAGACCGGCGCCACGGTGATCGCGATTGCGCGCGAAGACGAAGGTTTTCTGCCCACCGGCAAGGAAGTGCTTCGCTCGGGCGATGTGCTGGCCCTGGCTGGCACGCGCGAAGCCACCTCGGCCGCTCGGAAACTGCTCGTTCCGTCGTAGACGATCGAGGGGCTGACGACGCCCGGGTTGAATAGATCCTCCGCGAGGGCGTAGTGCCGAAAAACGCAAAAGTCGCAGGATTTGCGACGCAAAACCTGCTGACGCACTACGGATCTGGAGAGGTTTTATTTAGAGGCTCACGGCGTTGAATGTAGCGCCGTCGGCAAGGTCGCCGTACTCCAAGTCCGCGGCGGAGCCAACGCACACGCTGCGCCGAACTGCCGTGCGTGAACGAATCGGGACGACCATCGCTCCGCCGGGAACGCCGCGGCGGCCCTCGACACTCTCACTTTGTTCTCGACTGCGTCATCGCATCAGACCGAAACTTTGAGATTGAAGTGCTCACCGCTTGAAAGTCAATCCAGGATCGCTGGGCGGATTGCCGGTCAGCTTGAAATTGAAGGCGCGATCGGCCAATGAAACCTGGCCAACCATCATGGGACTCTCATTTTGGTTTAGAATCAGCAGGTTGTCGGCCACCGAGTAGGTCCCGCTGAAATCCTTGGACTTCCCCTGATCGTCGAATTTCCAGGTGAACTTCGAGTCCTTGCCCAAGTTCAACCCGATCGTGGCGCCATCGGGCCGAGTGGCTGTCCAGTTGCCTGCCAGGCTGGCGGCGCTAACCGGCTTGGGGGGCGCTGCGGGCTGGTCAGGCTGAGGCTGCGGTTGATCCTTTGGTGGAGCCAGTGTGGCCACCATCTGCGCGGAAAGCGTGTCCTTCGGATTGAGCTTCACGGCCTGTTTGAATTCGTCGGCCGCCGCGTCCGTCTGACCGCAGGTCAGGTACTCATACGCCAACAAAAACCGGGCCTCGGCCACCGAGGGGTTTTTTCGACAGTAGGCCTCCAGCGCGCGAAGCTGCTGGGTGTAGATGTCGGCGTCGGAGTAGAGGCCGGCCAATGTCGTCCAATCCCAGCCGGGACCGGCCGAGAGCACACCGTAAATGGCCGCTGCCGCGTCCTTGTACTTTCCCAGTGCGAACAGCGCCAGACCGCGGAACTCGTGAAGGTTCGTGTCGTCAGGCATTTTGGCGATGGCCTGATCGACTTGCGAAAGGGCCGTCTGGTAGTCACCTTGCTTGAAGGCCGCCCGCGCCGCGTCGAACTGCTGGCTGGCCTGATCGGCCGCAGTTGGCTGGCTCGTGTCAGCGGCCTGATCGGAGGTTGGCTGACCGCTCGCCATGATTGGCTGCGAGTAGTCGTACCCCCCGTCGCTCTCGACGTAGTACGGGTTGGAGTATGACGAGTAGCCCCAACCCCAGGGAATCGATGCCGCGATGGCGCCGGTGGCGAAACCCGCACCATATCCCCAGCCCCAGTTACCCCAGCCGGCTGGCCAGTTGTTCCAGTGATGATCCCAGTGATCGTGCCAGTTGCCGTGGTGCCAATCGCCGTGATCGATGTGATTATGGCTAAAACTGTTGATATTGGTGTTGCCGATGTGGTTGAAATTGTTGTTGCCGGGCCGATTACCGTCGAGGGGCCGATTTCCGGCTCCGCCAGGTCGATCGCCACCCCCGGGACGGTTGCCACCGGCACCAGGCCGATCATCACCACCCCCAGGTCGATTTCCGCCGCCGGGCAGATTTCCAACTCCGCCAGGTCGATCGCCACCCCCGGGACGGTTGCCACCGGCACCAGGCCGATCATCACCACCCCCAGGTCGATTTCCACTGCCGGGGCGAACGCCGCCACCTTGGAAGCCGGGCGCTTTGGCGGTCGCCGAGGGACTGAAAAACTCGCCGCCACCAGGTCGGTTTCCTGCGGAAGACGGACGGCTGCCGTAGGACGGTCGCGAAGCCTGAAAGTTACCGGGACTTGGCGAGCTGAACGACCCGGTGTGGTTAGACGATCTGCCACCACCGCCGAAATTGCCGCCACCACCACCGGATCCCCCGCCACCCCCAGGTCGATTGCCACCGCCGGGGCGAGCGCCGCCGCCGCCCCCGCCACCACCGTGAGACCCGCCGCCCCCGAACCCGCCGCCACCGCGGCCGCCGCCACCGCCGCGCGCGTCGAGTTGAGACGAGGACATCATGAGCAACGAAGCCGCGGAAATCCACGTGACCGCGATCTTGATTCTTTGAGAGCGCATACGATCAACCTCCTGCTGCTACGGCGCGGCGCTGAGTTTCGATTGTGGAACGGGGGGCTTACGGACGACCATCACGGGATCGATGTCGGGTGTTGCTTCGCCGTCGACCATCCGATCTCGCGATTGCCAGGTCATGCGGTCCTTACCGTCGCGCGTGATGATGTTCGTGGCCGAAGCGACTTTGCCGTCGCGCGTAACGCCAGCAATCTTCACGATCCACTGATCGCCGTTGCGCGAGTAGTTTCCATTGGCGAAGCCTCCCTCGGAATCGAACACCCAGCTTCGCACCACCTTGGCCAACGGATCCCAGCCGATGCGCTGCGAACCTGTCATCACGCCTCGCCCGCCAACCTGCACGGTGAAGTCGCTGAGAATGTAGCGGTGATTGTCGGCCCAACGGTAGGATGTCTTCACCAGGCCGTCGGGACTTTCGTCGATCCAATCACCGATCAACCATTCGAGTTGCTTCAGCTCGTGGTCGCCCATCGACTCATCGGGGTAGTCGCGAGTGCTGGCGATCAACCACTTTCCATCTTGCTTGACGTGCACGACCGTGTAACGTGTGAGGCCACCGGCCTCACCTGGCTCGCGGATCACGTTGGCCGAACCGTCCTCGGCGGCCACGTTGGGGCCGAGCAAGCGGATCGACTTGATCGAAATCGAGATCTTCGCCTGCGGAAATGTTTCGAAGATCCGAGTAAACTCGCGCTCGATCGCCGAACGGCCTTGCTTGGCGTCCCCCTCCTCGTCGACCAGCTCTCCCTGTGGCGTGAACAAGTTGGAGATCGCTTTGGCGTCGTGGGCGTTGTAGGCCTTGGCGAAGGCGTCGGCCACCAATCGTATCGCCTTTTCATCCTGATCGCTGGCGGAAGCCGACTTTGCTTCCGCCTTGGGTGCGGCCGGCCGAGTGCCCTGCGGGGCCTTCTGGGCCATCGCCGCCGTCACGCCAAACAGCAGACTCGTCGCCGACAGCGTGACAATCATTGTGCTTCGCATCGTATCGTCCTTTCGTACACGGACTGGTGTCGACGGCATTATCTGATATTGCAAACCGAGACACAACCGTCGCCGACCGGACGGCGCGCCGCAACTGCGTCGAATTCGAATGATCGACGGTTTATGGAAATCCGTCCGCGTGGTTGTGAACTCGCCGGCCGTGCGTAGCCAACCGCTCGAACGTCGCCGACTCGAGCGGCCCGGCCACGCCCAAGACGTGCAGATCCTCGGCCAACTCGCGCTCGTTCGACGGCGCGGCCAAGACAACTGCCACCGACGGGGACTGGAGCACAAAGCGATACCAGGCTGCGGCCGAAGGCATCTCGAAATTGGGCGGATCGTCCGGCGTCGGCCGCAGAAGCGCTCCCCAGCGCAGCGCCGTGTACGCGATCACCGGCATCTTTAGTGCGTCGGTGATGGGAAAAATCTCGCTTTCGGCTCCTCGATGGGCGGCGTTGTAGCGGATCATCAGTGCGTCCAACAGCCCGCTGCTTGCCGCCACGGCCGCCAGCGGCCGTTGATGGCTTGTCAGCCCGATCCGTCGAATCAGGCCGTCGGCCTTCGCCTGCTGGCAGTACGCCAGTGCGCTGCCGGATGCCGACAGCGCCTCCCATTCATCGGTCCGTTCGACGAAGTACAGCGTCACAACGTCGAGATAGTCGGTCTTCAAGGTCGTCAAGACCGAGCGCAACTCGCGTTGGGCTTCGCGCACGGTTCGCGCAGCCAACTGCGTGCAAACGACGACCGATTCGCGCTCGGCTCCAAGCGAGGCGATGGCCTGGCTGAAGGCGTCGGTGCGGGGGGAATCTTCAGACTCGCCAGGCCAGTTCAAGAAGTTCACTCCGTTGAAGATCGCCTTGAGCACGTCGTCGGGTGCAAGGTCGCAACGCCCGCGCGAGGCCAATCCCAATCGGCACACGGTCTTGCCAAAGGCCGTTTGGGGACAAGTCAAAAATGGGTGCATGTCGGCCCTGCTCGCCTTGGCTCTACACGAAGATCAAGGATTGACAAAGGATATTAATCGGCGTCGACCGACCAGACGCCCTTGTGCTCTCGCTGGGCTTCTTGCTGGGCCTGGCGAAAACGCCGCTTGACGGCCTCGGAGTAGCGATACTGGGGCTCGTAACGCGCCAGCCCGTTCCGTACGAGCTCTTCGTTGAGCATCCGGCTGTCGACCCATACGTATGCCAGAAACCGCCCATAGCGGTCGACGCGCTCGCGATCGAACGAGAGCGTCGCCGTGCCGCTGGCAAGAAATTCGCGGGTGAATTCGGCAGCTTCGAGACCCCACGGCTCGATGGGATGCTCGGGCTTGACTGTCTCGGGTGTGTTGACGCCGATCAAGCGAATCGTGGCCTCAGGGTCGACGATGATCGTGTCGCCGTCGACCACGCGACGGACGTGATACGAACCTTCGCTCAGCGGCTGCCCTGGATGCGGCGGTTGGGGTCCCGCCAGGAAACGCGCGACGACGAGGACCACCAGCACCAAGGCCGCCGCTAGCGCGCGGTATGGACGACGACGAAATCGCCGGCGCGAGTAGTGTGGCAAATCGGTCCGCTAGTTCTTGCTGAAGTCGAACTGCTTGGAGTGCTCGCGCCCGAGCGGATTCTTGATGAACTTCTTGCGGCACTCCGTGCACAGGTCGAACCGCAATTGCTCGTAGACGTCGTTGCCGATTTGCGGATCGTTGGCGTCTTCGGAGCGTTGCAGGATTTCTTGAATCTCCTGCAAGTGGTCGCGATCGTCCTCAGCTTCGTCCATGGCGCTGGGATCGAACGCCGCGTAAACTTCCATTTTCACGACGTAGCGGAGATCTTCTGGATCGAGAATCCGCTTGCAGCAGTCGCACGAATAATGAATCATCAGTACGTTCCCCGCGACAACGAGTATCTTACAACCATCCTGGACACCACGCGTTTCCAGTGCCCATTCTCCGTCCGCCGTTTTTCATCCTAATGCGCTTTCTCAAACGAGAGCAAGACGGTCCTGTGCATTTTCTTAAGATTAACCACCGCGCGAAAAAATAGGTGCATATGCGGCTTGACAAGCACCCAAGCGTGTGCACTGCGACTTTATTCAAGCCGCGAGTGAGACGACAAGACACACGCCGCGATGGCGGAAAACCTGAAATCCTCCGAAATTCCGCCACCGGGCCTGAGCCGTTGCCAGATTTTCCCCATATGGCGGTCGCTGGCAGCCAGGAACCGGGGCTGCACTAGTCGCGCAAGTGCCGGCTGATTACAATTATTTGCGAGGTGGCGTCAGGGCGATTTCCGCGGCCCGATGACGCGAGATTCCACCGGCATCGGGCACGCTCGTGGTCTCCAGCGCGATCAGTGCGGGCGAAAGCCACCGTGCCGACTGCACGAATCGGTCCAGGGGAACGTTTCATGACGATCGCGGCCGTGGCCAGTCCGCTGAGTGCCAGCGTGTTGGTGCTCAACCGCTTCTACATGGCAGTCCATGTGGTCAACGTTCGCAGGGCGTTTTGCCTGCTATTTCGCGAGTTGGCCGAGGTCATCCACATGCAGGAGGGCCAATACGCCAACTATAGCTTCGAGTCGTGGCGCGAGATCAGCGAGCTTAAGGCTTCATTCAAGGAGCCTCACGAAGACTGGATTTCCGCCGTGAACTTCGAGATCCAGGTGCCGCGCGTGATTCGTCTGCTGGCCTTCGACCGCGTGCCGAAGCAAACCATCCGCTTCAATCGTCGCAACGTGTTCGCGCGAGACGCTAACCGCTGCCAGTATTGCGGCAGGAGCTTTCCGACCAGCGAATTGAGCCTGGATCACGTGGTTCCGAAAAGCCGCGACGGGCAGACCTGTTGGGAAAACATCGTCTGCAGTTGCGTCTCGTGCAACGTGAAGAAGGGGGGACGCACGCCGCAGGAAGCCCACATGAAGCTGGTCCGCCCACCGGTCAAGCCAAAGCGGAGCCCGCTGTTGGCCATCAAGCTCGGCAATCCCAAGTACGAGAGTTGGAAGACGTTTCTCGATAGCGCGTATTGGTCTGTCGATCTGAAGTAAACGGCGCGTCCGAGCGTCGTGGGCACTAGCGCAGTCGGCAGCTATGAGCGCGGACAACCGCGCTGGATTGCGATCAGCTAGAGCGTCGAAAGAAAGGCGCCGCGACGTTCAAGCTACGCGCCGGCCAACGGCTCTTTCTTTTCCGTGATCACCGGGCACTGTAGCGCCATTTCGGCGTTCAGCGCGGTGAATTCCTTCCACTCGGCCGGAAGGTTGTCTTCGTGGAAAATGGCCTCGACCGGGCATTCCGGAACGCACGCCTCGCAATCGATGCATTCGTCGGGGTGGATGTAGAGCATCTGCTCCCCTTCGTAGAAGCATTCGACCGGGCATACCACGACGCAATCGGTGTACTTGCAGCCGAAGCACGGCTCGGCGACAACGTGAGTCATTGACAGGTTGCTCCTTGGCGTCAGATTTAACGCAGCAATAAGACTTGAATAAGCCGTGAACCAACACGTGGCCGGCCAGTTCCTCGAACCTGTCGGCCAGACAGAACCGCAGGTGGAACCAGCGTGCCCTCACTTCATCTTTTCGAGCCGGGGTTGTCAAGTGCTTGAAATAAAAGCACTTCAATCACCTGACTTGCCTCAGGCCGCGCGAATTCTAGTGCTGGGTGTTCAGAGTGTCAACCCGACCAATATTGCACGCGACGCACTCTGTGCAACTCCGACTTGCTTCACTTGCGAAGACTACTTAAAATCATAAGCGTAAACGCTTTGGGGAATGCAGCTCGGACCCCATGCACGGCTGACAAGGAGCCGTTTATCCACGTCGCCGAGCAACAGGGATCACCCTCGTGGCACTGTTAGAGATCGATCGCAATCTTTTGCAGCGCTGTCTGGCTCGGAAGCCGCGAGCGTGGGAGGATTTCGTCGACCGTTACCTTGGGCTGGTCGTGCACGCGGTCAACCATTCGGCCCAAAGCCGATCGCATCGACTTGGGCCGCAAGATCGCGAAGACCTGGCCGCCGAGGTCTTCCTGACCATCGTGAAGGATGACTTTGCGGTGTTGCGACAGTTTCGGGGCGAGAGCAGTTTGGCCACGTACCTGACGGTCATTGCCCGCCGCGTCGTGGTGGCCCAAATCCTCAAGCAAAACCCCCCCTCGACGCTCGAGAACCGCAATTTGCAGCGCGAGATGGCATTGGTCGCAAGTGAGGTCGAACAGCGCGTCGTCGATCGCGATGAGGTGGAACGAATGTTGGCGCAGCTCGACGACGCCGACGCAAGAGTCGTTCGAATGTTTCACCTGGAAGGCAAAACGTACCAGGAAATCAGTTCGGCTGTGGGCATGCCAGAAAACAGCGTCGGCCCCACGCTTAGCCGCGCGCGACGCAAGATGCGCCGTGGAGCCGACGACGAAATTTGAGTTGGCATGCATGCCATACAAGGCGATTTGACCCCTTGGGCGAATCATGGACGATTCACCGAAAATCCTCGCGGTTTGCGACGTGCGATATCGCTGTCCCGGCGACGGCTACGAGATCGACCGTGCCATCCATATGGCGCGTCTGGCCGCCTTTTATCCGGCCTGCCGCACGTGCACGCATCGCCATGACGTTGCCTCGCTATCGGCGCCCACTCGACGCCAATGGGCGGAAGTCGAGCGTCGCGGCGATTCAAGCCCGCGTTTTACCAGCGAGGGCCTTGAAGCCACCGCGCCCAACCAAAT
>CAZUPX010000465.1:0-2392 GCA_964622155.1 uncultured Planctomycetaceae bacterium
CTCTCCCTTGACCATGCTGCGCACGGTGCCCGGAGAGGGGTGTCTCACAATCCCAGAAGCGCCGGCAGCTCAACCACGCTGCCGATCAGGTGCGTGTGAGGCCAGGGGCGGAGTTGGTCGGCGGTGTGCGAACCACCGGTCACGCCCACGACCAGGCCGCAGCCGGCACGCGTGCCTTCTTCAAGATCGGCCGGCGTGTCGCCCACCTTGGCCACGCGACTCGCGTCGCTGACCGCAAGTGCTTCCATCGCCTTGACGATCATATCGGGATGCGGCCGGCCGCGCGGCACGTCGTCGCTGGTGACGGTCAGGTTGACTAGCTCGGGATTGTTCCAGCCCAGGCGATCAAGGATCACCTCAACAATGTCGCGGCTGAAGCCGGTGTCGAGCGCCACTTTGATGCCCGCGGTGCGCAGCCGGCGGAACACGTCGCTCGAGCCGGGGATTTCGTAGACCGATGGATCGCGCTGGTAGAAGCGAATCATTCGAGCGACAAAGTCGCCGTGAATGGCGTCCAATCGCGGCATCAACTCCGCACGGCTTGCTCCTTCGAGCAACCGCCGCAGCGCGACCGGCTTGGGAATGCCCATCACCTCGTTGACCGCCGCGCGCGAAGCCGAGACGCCAACCTCCGAGAGCGCCTCGCGGACCGCGCGATTCACGCCATCCTCGTCATTGACGGTCGTGCCGGCCAGGTCGAATACCACTAGCTCGATGTTCATTTCGCTGCGCTTTGTTCGTTTTTAGCCACCGAGAACTCCGAGGTCAGAGAGAAACTCGCTTGATGCCATCGACCAACCGTGGGCAGCCAAAGTTCAAGATTAATCCGCGTTGCAGTCGAGTTGCTTTCAGGTAGGAAAGGATTTGCGATAAAGCCACCTCAGGAAGTCTTGCCACGGACTTGGTTTCGACAATCACTTGCCCCGCAACGAGCAGATCAAGTCGTTGTCCTTTAATGACGCAGCCCTTGTAGACAATGTCCACCTCTACCTGTCGCTGACAGGCAATACCGCGCAGTCCCAGCTCAACGGCCAAGGCTTCTTCGTAAATCGATTCAAGAAGCCCAGGCCCGAGAATGCGATGCACTTCGATCGCGGCACCGATAATCTGCTCGGTAAGTTCGTCATGGTCTTCCACTCTCAGCGTCCCCGTGTGTGCTCGGTGGCTAACCTCCTGGCTTCGTCTGGTTCGTTTTCTGCCACCGAGCACCCCGAGGTCAGAGAGAAACTCGCTTGATGCGACAATCTGCTCGGTAAGTTCGTCGCAATCTTCCGCTCTCGCCGTCCTCTGTGTGCTCGGTGGCTAACCTCCTGGCTTCAAGATGCAAGTATGCCAAAAGAATCTCGCAACTTCAAAGCTTGCGCGTCGGGTTAGTGTTCTTCAATGCCTCGTACCACTTGCTCCGCCAGGCCAAACGACAGCGTCATGCCCGCGCCGCCGACGCCGTTGACCACGGTCACTCCGGGCGCTGGCCGTGCGACGTAGGACGCGTCGCGCGGATGCTTGGCATAAACTCCGTGCCAGCGAGCGGCGATCCGCAAATCGCTGACCGCCAGAAACGTGTCGAGATAGTCCAGAATCAGCTCGTCGATCTCGGGTTTGTCGAACGGCTCGATCGCGCTGTCATATTCGTGTGAGTCGCCGATCACCAGCTCGCCGGCGCCGTTTTGCGAGACCATCACGTGAATCCCGTAGCGGTCAAACTCCGGGTTCTCGCGTGCTACGCGATTCTTGACGGCCGCAAGCGTCGGGCAGAGTTGAAAATTCTTGTAATGCCGCAATGTCAGCCCGCCGGCCAGCATCGGCCCCAATCGAAACCGCGAGGCATAGCTTTGCGAGCGCATCATCTGCAATTTGCAGCGCACGAAGCCGGCGCCTGCAAACACTTCCGGATACAGCGTCTGAAAATCAGCGCCCGAGCAGACGAACAACCGCTCGGCCGACCACTTTTGGCCGCCGGCCCAGACGGTCGGCCGCTCGTAACTCGTCACCGCCGAGTCGAACTCGAAGTGCACTCCAAACTCCCGGCTCAGCCACCCGGGCAGTTTGGCGATCACCTCGCGGGGGTCGACGCAGACCTCCGTCGGGCTCCACATGCCGGCCAAGAGTCCGGCCGCCTTGACCGCCGACGATCGGGCGGCGACTTGCTGCGAGTTCAGTAGCTCGCACTCGTACCCGTCCGGCGCTGCCTGCTTCACAAACTCGGCCAGCACCTGCGCCTCGTCCTCTCGGTAAGCCAGGTGCAGCGACCCCACTTCATCGTGCCACAGCCGGCTGGCTGCGAGCACCTCCAGCCAGATCTCACGGCTCCGCAGAGCCATCTCGTGCATGTGCCCGGCCGGCTGTCCGACAGGCCACAACATGCCGAAATTTCGGATCGACGCGCCCGTCG
>CAZUPX010000466.1:0-4026 GCA_964622155.1 uncultured Planctomycetaceae bacterium
ACCGCGCATCGCCCGCACCGGTTGAGGATCGGCGGCAGAGGCGAGCAACATGCGGGCGTCGGGCTCTCGGGAGCGGCATCATGATGTGTCGATCCTGATCGGGCTCGCCGGACGGGTGCGCGGCGTCGAGCCGGGCTCAAAGGTCTCGATGATGATCATGCGGCTGCCACAGCATTGGCATGGATGGGAGAGCATCGGCGGCTCGTCTGCATTGGCGCCGGGGTCTCTGGGCTCGGCCTGTGTGACTGCGATGCCGAGCAGTTGGCGGGCGCGGGCGATGTTTTCCTTGCGCCCGCCGTTGGCCATGAGGCCATAGTGGCGGATGCGATGGAAGCCACTGGGCAGGACGTGGATGAGGAAGCGGCGGATGAACTCGCCGGTCGCCAGGGTCATGGTGTTGTAGCGCTTGGGCCCTTCGGTTCTGTAATCCTTGTATTTGAAGGTGACGCCAGTCTTGTCCACCGCGATCAGGCGCCGGTTGGAGATGGCGACGCGATGGGTGTAGCGCGCGAGGTAGGCGAGAACGGCTTCGGGTCCGCCGAATGGCTTCTTCGAATAAACTACCCATTCCGATTGCCGGAGCGGGGCGAGGAAGGCAGCGAACGAGTTGGTGTCGGCGAGTGCTGTGTGCGCGCCGAAGAACTGGAGGCGCCCGGCCCCGTGAGCCGCCACCAGCATCGCCAGAAACAGGCGTCGGAACAGGCGCGAGAGCACGCGGACGGCCAAGAAGAAGTTTGGTCGACAGGCGATCCACCTCGTGCCGTTCTCTGACAGCCCGCCGCCCGGTACGATCATGTGCACGTGCGGATGATGGGTCATTGCCGAACCCCAGGTGTGCAGAACCGAGGTGACGCCAACGCGCGCGCCCAGATGCTTCGGATCTGCCGCGATTGTGATTGTGGCCTCGGCCGATGCCTTGAGCAGGATGTCGTAGATGACGGCTTTGTTCTGATAGGCGATGTCGGCGATCGGGCCGGGCAGCGTGTAGACGACATGGAAGTAGGCCACGGGCAGCAGCTCCGCTTCGCGCTCGGCAAGCCATTCCTTCGCCGCCGTGCCTTGGCACTTGGGACAATGCCGGTTGCGGCAGCTGTTGTAGGCGATGACCGTGTGCGGGCAGTCTTCACAGCGCGCGACATGACCTCCGAGCGCCGCCGTTCGGCAGCGCTCGATGGCGCTCATCACCTTCATCTGGCCGAGGCTCACATGACCGGCGTTGGCGCGACGCCATGCGGCGCCGAAGTCGCGGAAGATGTCCGCGACCTCCAGAGCTGGACGAGACACCAGGCTCGAGCGTTACGCCGGAGACTGGTCTTTGGGCGGCTCTTTCCTGCCGTTCCTGGGTCTCCCGCGAGGCGCGGAAAGCTGGTCGAGCGGGCTCTTGACGCTGGCGATCATGCCGGTGGCGACGCGCGTGTAGCGCGCCGTCGTGTCGAGCTTGTCGTGGCCGAGCAGCGCCTGGATCAGGCGGATGTCGGTGCCGCGCTCCAGGAGATGAGTTGCAAAGCTGTGGCGCAGCGAGTGCACCGTCACCGGCTTCCTGATTCCAGCCGCATCGGCCGTTTCATGGAACAGGCGATTGAGCTGGCGGGTCGTCATCGGCCTGCCCGGCGTGCGGCCCGGGAACAGCCGGCGCTGCTGCACAGGTACGCCCGCGTCATGGCGGGTCGGGCGCACCTTCCACCACTGCCGCAGAAGACCGAGCACCTCGGGCGACAGCATGACATGGCGGTCCTTGCGCCCCTTGGCCTGCACGATCCGAATGATGCTCTGCGCGCTGTCGATGTCGCCGGCCTTCAGTCTCACCACCTCTCCGGCACGCAGGCCGCAGCCGTAGCCGAGGCTGAGCAGCACGCGGACCTTGAGGCTGCCGGCCATGGCCAACAGGCGCTTGGCCTCGTCCGGGCTCATCACCAGCGGGATCTTCTGCGGCTCCTTGATGTGAAAGATCTCGGCGGCAAGATCCAGGCGCCTGAGCGTCACGCGCAACAGGAACCGCAGCCCGGTCATGGTGCGATTGCGATTGCAGATGCTCACCCCGCTCTCGGCAAGGGGCAGCTGGAACCGGCGGATATCCTCGGCCGTGGCCGTGTCGGGCGAGCGCTTCAGGAACGCCGCGAACCGCTTGCAGGCGCGGATGTGAGCCTTCTGCGTGAGAGGGTTCAGCTGGCGCGCGCTCATGTCCTCGATCATGCGCTGGCGCAGCGGGCTAATCGTAATCGTGCTCATGGGGAACTCCTGTCCTGAGTGAGGTTGCAACACCTCGATCTTCAGGACAGCGTCCCAGGATTGTTAGAGATAATCTCTCGGCTGGCTCACACAATCATCGGAACCGAGACCTCGCCACAAATATCGCGGCAGCGATTTAGTGCCATGGCACATCTCGACCGTCACTGCGATGCAACGCTTCGGCAGTAGCCGAATGTTGAGCGGACCTGTCACGGACATAGTCGAGTCGACGCGTATGACCCATCTCGGACATTCAGCACGCGAGGGCCTCGCACTTCATCGTCTGGTCTTTCCAGGCCCAGCCAGAGCAAGTTCGCTGACAACCAGGAACTATGAGTCTATATTGGTGAACTGTAGTATTTGTTTTGGAATACTGGGACTTGCGCTCAAGTCCAACAATTGCGTCGCTTCTCTTGGCAGCCACACTGGTCGGTCCTGCACAGGCGGATGATTGGGCCGATTGCACCGCCGATGAACCCCACCGGAATATCAAAGGTTGCACGAGGCTCATCAATTCGGCGGCGGACGATTTGGATACTCTGAGTGTCGCCTACACCAATCGCGGCGTCGCTTACGAAATTGTCGGCAAGTACCAGAAATCCCTCCTGGCCCTAAATGAAGCTATCCGCATTGATCCACTCAATGCCCGGGCATTCCTAGAGCGTTCCATTACGCACAGCGCCCTAGTCTTACTGCGTCAGAAGTTGCTGAAATCCAACAATGACGCGGCTTTCGAGAGACCTGGCGATGGCCGATTTTGCGGGAATTCCGCGCATCAACTGGGTCTCCGCTTGGTTTGTGACGCAGTAAAACTAGGGGAGATGGCACTTGCCATAGCTGATTCGACTCAAGCGATTGCATTGGAACCACAATACGCATTGGCTCATGCCAATCGTAGCGGCTACTTCGGCGAAATAGGCCAAGCGGAAAAAGCCGTGGCCGATGCAACGGAAGCTATTCATTTAGACGTTAGTCAGTTTCTCGCGTTCGCAAACCGCAGCGCGGTCTATTCGGATCTTGGCAAGTTTGACGAAGCCATGTCCGACGCAAACGAAGCTATTCGGCTAAATCCGGAATTTGGAGACGCTTACATGAATCGCGGGCGGGCCTACATCGGAAAGGGAGAGTACGCCAAGGCGCTGACGGACGAAAACGAGGCGCTTCGACTCAGTCCAAAGAAAACAGTAGCCTTCCTCTATCGCGCCCAGGCGTTCCTGAAACTTGGTCGTGCTAGCGAGGCTTCGGCAGATCTGAATAGGACCCTAAAGTTCGGTGCGAAAAGAGCGAGAACCTACGAACTACGAGCCAACATTTTCGCAGAACTTGGACAACGAGAAGAGGCCATACGCGATCTCCGCAAGGCCCTGCAACTGGATCCGACCAGCACTTCCGCTCGGCTGGCCCTAGAGAAGCTGGGAGGCGCTCCATGATCGAACAACGTGGATTATTCGGGCCAAAAATTAGCATATTTGCAAACTGCCAATACCATCTGCTTTGCTGCGTTCTTTCAATCCCAATCGCTGGCGCCCGAGCCGATGATCGCGCGGACTGCTTCTCCCCAAGACCAGAACTGGCGATAAAAGCCTGCTCAGCGCTAATCGACGACGGTCGCGTCTATTCCGAGACGTACGTAGGCCGCGCCAATGCCTACTTGCGTACGCAGCAGCATGAAAAGGCGCTGTCAGACTTGACTAAAGCCATATCAATCAATTCCTTTCAATGGCAGCCGTATTACTTGCGTTGCAATGTTCATTTGTCGCTTGCAAAGTTTGAGGATGCCGTCTCCGATTGCAGCAA
>CAZUPX010000467.1:0-1507 GCA_964622155.1 uncultured Planctomycetaceae bacterium
AGCAGCCTAAGCCAGCAGTGGAGTTTTCTTCAGAGCCGGTCAGAACTATTTACGACAGATGCGGTAAAAAAATCCTCGGTGCGTTCGACTTTAGCGGCTTCTGGCTGCAGTTCACGCCGACTTTGAGGGCAAGCCATGGCCACGGCTGTTCGCCGCCCGGCTGGCCTTATCGCGTACCGGTCATGAACGAGTCGAGCGTGTCACCTGCGGCCAGAGGGTCGCTGCTGGGATTGATCACGGCGGCTAGCGCGGACAGATCGCCGCGGATTGCCAGGTCTAAGAGATAAGCGATGCCGCAGCCCAGCAGGCCGATGCCACCTAGCGCCGCGATAACGTACTCGTTGAATGACACGAACATGGCGCCAAACAGCGATAAGAACGGAATCGATACCGTCGCGGCCAAAAAGATTCGGCCACGACGGGCGACATTGGATAGCTCAGTCATGTCGGCGGCTTCCGGAGGACGCGCACGCAGGAGCCAAGGATAGCAGTTGCGGACCGACGAACACGTGACGACATAATAAGACTGCGTGGCGGCGATCATGCCGCACAAGACGTTCGAGATCATAAAGAACAGGTAATGCTTGGGCATCAATTGGCTGTTTTCGCCTGCGGCATATTGAGTCCAGGCTGGAAAGACGAAACCCGAGACCGTCCACAGCAACGCCGTGATCCCCGCCACTGCCGCGCCGAAAGTGAGCACCTTTCGCACCATTTCATCGGACGGCGGGGGACCGATTTTTTGCCCACCTGCCAATCGGCTGAGGTCTCGAAACACTCGACCGCGAGAATAAAACACGTAGCCCAGGCCGATCGTATACGCAACGATGTTGACCACTGCGATTTGAGAGGTAAGGAAGGCCCTTTGATCGGCGGTGCCTAGCAGTGGGATGATCTCAGCTATGTTGTACGCAGCGTTCAGCACACACATGACAATGTTGGGCAGCAGGCCGATCGCAATCGTCGACGTCACCGGGTGCCGTTTGAGCGCCGAACGCCAACTGTTTCGCTGGTGCAAGAGCGCATGCGCACGCGGCTGCAAGCACAAGTCCAACTCGCGGGCCAGTTCGCCCGCGCTCGCGTAACGATTGTCCGCCTCGGGCTCGAGGCACTTGAGCAACACGTCCACAAGCGTCGACGGGCAATCGGACGGCACGCGGGACCGGGCATTTGGGTCGATCCCGCCGCGGCGAAGCGTCGTCATCTTGCCCAGCGCCTGCGACCAGGAGTGCGGCATCGACTCTGCGGCGAACGGGCGCTCGAGCGCCAACAGCTCCCACAACAGCACGCCCAACGAATAGACATCACTGCGGCCGTCGAGCTCCTCGGGCTGACGCGGGTTCGATGGGTCGCAGGCCTCGAGCTGCTCGGGCGACATGTAGGCCAGGCTGCCACCGAAGTACGCCGCCGGCGTCGCCCCGTCGAGCTTCGAAAAGCTGATGTTGAAGTCGGCCAGCTTCGGGCTGCCGTCGGCGCCGACCAGCACGTTGGCCGGCTTGACGTCGCG
>CAZUPX010000468.1:0-2219 GCA_964622155.1 uncultured Planctomycetaceae bacterium
TCCCCGAGCCGCGGCGGCCGAAACCGGTTCCGTCGCCCGCGAATGGTTCGCGCGGTGGTCACCATTCGTGGTGCCCAGGCGATGTTGGCCGAGCGCCCATGGGCGCTGTACAATAGGTCGTGTGGTTTGACATTCGCACACTTCAACCGACACGCCGAAGGAACAAGCGCAATGGCAACCAGCCCTGATGAAATCATCGATGCCGCTCTCAAGCTGCCGGAATCCGACCGGTTGTTGATCGCCGCCCGGCTGTTGGACACGCTGCCCGACGACTATCCCGGCTTGTCGGAGGACGAAGCTGGATTCATGGACGAGCTCGAACGCCGGGCGAATGACACGGAAGCAACGATTCCCGTTTCCGAACTCTGGAAGCAGGATTGACCATTGGCTGTTCAGGTGGTCTTTCACCGGCTGGCGGCCAAGGAGGCCCGGGCCGCAGAAGCCTGGTATGACAGCCGCAGTCCCGAGGTGGCCGAGCGGTTTCGCGCTGATGTGCTCTATGCCGCACAGCGGATTGCCGACGATTTGGGAACCCATCCGGTCGGCCCGTCGAGATTCCGCTATGTTCGCGTTCATCGATTTCCCTATCGTTTGATCTATTGCCTCGAAACGCAATCGACGGCCCGCGTTGTCGCCGTGTCGCATTTTCGCCGGCGTCCCGGCTACTGGCGGCGACGAACATAACGCGTCATGGATCGGCGTACTCGGCCGCGATCCGTTCCGCTTTCTGTCCCGTAAACTTCTCCCAGCGCTGGACGATCACTTCGCAGTAAAGTGGGTCGAGTTCCGTCAGGAATGCTCGCCGTTGCGTCCGCTCGGCGGCCATCAACGTGCTCCCGCTGCCGCCCAACAGATCGAGAATGTTCTCGCCGGGGCGCGACGAGTACCGCATGGCCCGGGCGGCGATACCGACTTCGGCCAGGATGCCGCGCACGGCGTCCTGCTGGGCTCTTGGGTGCGTGCACCAGTTCGCCGGGTTGGGCAGAATCTCACTGGCCTTGACGCAGCGGAGTTCCTTGATGCGATCACGTAGTTTCATGCTGGCTTACTCCTTGTGCCACACGCTTTGTGGCGCCCCCCAGAATCGCGGTCCGATCGTTTCGATAATGCCATAACCCGCATCCTGGGAACAGTAGTTACTACGGGGGGTGGAGACTGTAGCTGACATAGTATCATTTGCGGTTTGCATCTCCAATTGTCATAGGCATTTACGCGATAGCGTCATTTTCAATGTCGGACGGACGGACTGTGTCTTGGGTGGCCGGGGTGGGGGTGGGAAACCATCTGCGATGCGCGAAAAAGTACCTAAGCGCCCCCGGGGGGGATCCCGGCGGCACCGAGTCACTGCCGCAGACTGTCGCGACAGTCCCCATTGCGCCCCATGTTCTTCCTGCGCGCACGCGCGCCTGCGCACGCGTGCAATGCAAACTGTCGCGACAGTGCGCGACAGTAACCCCGTCAAATACGTTCGCTGAATCCCGCTCCTTCTCTAACTTGTCACATATCAGACCCCGCTCAAAGAAATCCCTTCGTAGAACGGCTGCATGGCAGTGCCGCGACGGCGCGTGACGCCGGCCACGGCTGCGGCCAGGTCGCGGCCAAAAGTCTGCTTGGTCGTTACCGCGTGTCGACCCTCTTGTTCACACCAGCGTTTCCAGGCGTCATATAGGACGTCGACCGTGACACGGTGTCCGGGGCCGACGATGCACTCGTCACGCACGAAAGCCGATACGGGCGATGATAGGTCTTCGATCTCCTGCACCACGTCCTTCACGCTCGTCGGCACCACGAAGTGGCCCCGTTCGTGTAGGCGGCGCCAACCGTCGATCGCCCAATTGAGGATGCCAGGCAGTTCACCCAACAGGCGATCGGTGAGTCCAATATCCTCCGTGCCGTAGAAGCTCTCGGTGAGTCGCAGAATCACGAATCGTCCGGCCAGGGCTCCGCTGGCATCGGTCATTCTCGGGAGTTCGTTGATCAAGAACATGAACCGCGTGGGCAACTTCATCGTTACGCTGCCCAAGAACTTGCGGTCCACCGTGGCCAGATCTTCGCCGCTGATGCATAACAAGCGTTCAACAACGATCGGAATATTCTCTCCGTGGAAACGGGCGTCGCTTACGATGGCCAGCGTCTTGCCGATCAGTGGCTGCAGCCCGAAGTGGCTGGCCAGGCCGGAAGTGGTCGGCCCGCACACGTTGCCAATGCCGATAAGCCGC
>CAZUPX010000469.1:0-6333 GCA_964622155.1 uncultured Planctomycetaceae bacterium
TGATTGCTCGGCAACGTCCAGGGCGTGGTCGTCCACACCAACAGCGCCGTATCGGGCGCGTCGACCAGCGGGAAGCGAACATAGACGCTGGGGTCGGCCACCTCACGGTATCCTTGCCCGACCTCGCCGGAACTCAGGGCCGTGCCCCCTTGAGCCCACCACCACACAATCTTGTGCCCCTGATAGAGCAACCCGCGATCGAACAGGTTCTTCAGGGCCCACCACACGCTCTCGACGTAACTTTGATGATAGGTGACGTAGGCGTCGTTCAAGTCGATCCAGAACGCGATTCGCTCGGTGAGCCGCTCCCACTCGCGGGTGTAGCGAAAGACGCTTTCCAGACAGCGATGGATGAAGGGCTCGACTCCGTAGCGCTCGATTTCTTCCTTCGAGTGGATGCCCAACTCCTTCGAGACCTCGACTTCCACCGGCAGACCATGCGTGTCCCAGCCGGCCTTGCGCTGGCAGTCGTAGCCGCGCATGCTGCGATAGCGTGGAAACAGGTCCTTGATCGCTCGAGTCAGACAGTGGCCGGGATGCGGCAGGCCATTGGCGGTGGGCGGACCTTCGTAAAACACAAATCGCGGCCCACCGGCGCGCAGGGCCAGCGACTTTTCATAGACCTTCCGCTCGCGCCAGAACTGGCCGATCTCGGCCTCGAGCGCCGGAAATTTCACAGACGGTTGGACAGGGCGAAACGTCATTGTCAGTGGTGGCCCATGAAAATTGAAACTTCAAGTAGACCAATTGAGGTTCTGTTTTTCAATTGCAGCTTGCACGCTCGGCTTCTGCGGCTCAACGGTTTTCATCGTGTGGCCAATTGCGACGCCTTGAAAGCCTTTCAGCACTCACTCACAATGAAGGAGCCGCGAATCGAGAGGCCCTGTGCCCCCCCAATCCCCGCCCGCCGGTATCTTGAATTCAAAACACTAACCCGAAGCGCAAGCGAGGGATTCTTTGGAATGAACACCAGAATCCCTCGCTTGCGCTTCGAGTTAGTATTAATATGACCGCCTCTCTCAAAGGAAGTTCATGACGATACATCGCTTCGTCTCGTTGGGTCTGGCGTTGGTCGTAATCATCGGGCTTCTTCGGTGCCGCCAGGCGGAGGCGGCCGATAAGCCGCTGCTCGATCTCAAGCGCGGCGACCATATTGCCATTATCGGCAACACGCTGGCCGATCGGATGCAGCATTTCGGACACTTCGAGACGCTGGTGCACAACCGCTTTCCGCGGCACGAGCTGGCGGTGCGAAACCTTGGCTTCTCCGGCGATGAGCTGACGCTGCGGCTGCGCTCGGCCGGCTTCGGCAGCCCCGACGACCATTTGAACTTTGTGAAGGCCGACATCGTCCTTGCCTTTTTCGGCTACAACGAGTCGTTCGCCGGACCCGAGGGGATCGCGAAGTTCAAGCAGGATCTGGCCGAGTTCATCAAGCACACCCTCGACCAGAAGTATAACGGCAAGTCAGCGCCGCGGCTGGTGCTGTTCTCGCCAATCGCGCACGAGAACCTGCGCGACCCGAACCTGCCCGACGGAGCGGCCAACAACGAGCGAATCGATCTTTACACGGCGGCCATGATCGAGGCGGCCCGCGAGCAGGGCGTGCCGCTGGTCGACCTGTTCAAGCCCACACGGGACCTATACCAGAAGGCAAAAAGCCCGTTGACGATCAACGGAATTCACTTGAACGAACTGGGCGACAGGCTGGTGGGTGAGCTGATCGATCGCGAGCTGTTTGGTCCGCGGGCGGTAGGATCCTTGGGGTGGCCAACCCTGGAAAAACTCCACCTCGCTGTGCTCGACAAGAACTTCACCTGGTTCGAGCGTTACCGCGCGACCGACGGATATTCGATCTTCGGCGGCCGTGCCGATCTCAAATTCGTCAACGACCAGACCAATCGCGAGGTGATGCAGCGCGAATTGGAAGTCCTCAACGTGATGACCGAGAATCGCGACAAGCGCGTGTGGGACGTTGCCCAGGGAAAAGACGTGCCAGCGACGGTCGACGACTCGAACACGCCGCCGTTCATCGACGTGATCACGAACAAGCCCGGCCCGCTGCCGGGCGGAAAGCACGAGTTTCTGAGCGGCGAGGACGAAATCAGCAAGCTCACCGTGGCCAAGGGCTTGAAGGTCAACCTGGTCGCCTCGGAGGAGACGTTTCCCGAGCTGGTCAACCCGGTGCAGATGGCCTTCGACACCAAGGGCCGGCTGTGGGTCGCGGCCTGGTCCAACTATCCGCACTGGAAACCGAAAGACGAATTCAACGACAAGCTGCTGATCCTGGAAGACACCGACGGCGATGGACGGGCCGACAAGTGCATCAAGTTCGCCGAAGGTCTGCACAATCCTACCGGTTTCGAATTCTGGGGAGGCGGCGTGTTCGTGGCTATGGCACCGGACTTAGTGTTCCTCAAGGACACCGACGGTGACGACCGGGCCGACGTGCGCCAGCGCGTGATCAGCGGGCTCGACTCGGCCGACACGCATCACACGTCGAACAGTTTTACGCTCGACCCCGGTGGAGCGCTCTATTTCCAGGAAGGTACGTTCCACCATTCACAGGTCGAAACCCCTTATGGCCCGCCGCGACGGCTGGCCAACGCCGGCGTGTTTCGCTATGAGCCGCGGTCGCAGAAGTTCGACGTGTACGTCTCCTACGGTTTTGCGAACCCGCACGGGCATGCCTTCGATTATTGGGGACGCGACATCGTCGTCGACGGCACCGGCGCGAATCCGTACGACGCGGCGTTGTTCTCGGGGCACGTCGATTTTCCGGCCAAGCACAACACGCCGCCGCAGGTCTACAAGCCGCGCACGCGCCCCTGCCCCGGCATCGAGTTTCTGTCCAGCCGCCACTTTCCCGACGAGATGCAAGGCAATTTGCTAGTGGGCAACGTGATCGGTATTCAAGGCATCCTGCAATATCGCATGGCCGACAAGTCCTCGAGCTTCATCGGCACCGAGACCGAGCCGATCCTGGTGTCGAGCGATCCCAGTTTCCGGCCGGCCGACTTCGAGATTGGCCCCGACGGGGCGCTGTACTTCACCGATTGGCACAACCCAATCATCGGCCACATGCAGCACAATTTGCGCGATCCCAGCCGTGACCGCACCCACGGCCGCGTCTATCGCGTGACGTACGAAGGCCGACCGCTCGACAAGCCGCCAAAGATTGGCGGAGCGCCGATCGACGCCCTGCTCGAGCTGCTCAAGGAGCCCGAGGGACGCGTGCGCTATCGAGCCAAGATCGAGCTGAGCGGCCGCGGTAGTAAGGAAGTCTTGGCGGCGCTCGATCGCTGGGTCGAGAGACTCGATCAGAAAGATCCGCAAATCGATCATCACTTGCTCGAAGCCCTGTGGGTCCATCAGCATCACAATCGAGTGAATGTCCCGCTGTTGGAGCGCGTGCTGGCCGCGCGCGAGCCTCGCGCGCGGGCCGCCGCCACGCGCGTGCTGTGCTACTGGCGTGACCGGGTGGATAGCGCCCTGGCGATTTTCAAGCGCCTGGCCGCCGACGAGAACCCGCGCGTTCGGCTGGAAGCAGTTCGCGCTGCCAGCTTCTTCGCCGAGCCCGAGGCGGTCGAAGTGGTCGTGATCGCCGGCGAGCGCCAGACCGACGAGTACCTGGATTTCGTGCGGGCCGAGACGCTGCGCACGCTTGAGCCCTACTGGAAGAAGGCATTGGCCGGCGGCGGCGAAGTGGCCATGACCACCGACGCTGGCCGGGCGTATCTGCTGCACGCGATCGGCAACGATCAACTGCTCAAGCGGCCGCGCAATCGTGCAGTGTGCCTCGAAATGCTCACGCGGCCCGGATTGCTCGACGACGAGCGGCGCGAGGCGATCCGCGTGTTGGCCG
The DNA here is from genome assembly GCA_964622155.1 of uncultured Planctomycetaceae bacterium. GTDB lineage: Bacteria > Planctomycetota > Planctomycetia > Pirellulales > PALSA-1355 > CAZUPX01. Next base: position 3,866 of record CAZUPX010000469.1, read on the forward strand.
GCCTGGATAAAAAGTCAGAACTTGCGGTCGTGATCGACGCCATTCACTCGCTGGAAGCGAAACCGGCCAAGCTCGACACCAGCGTGGTCTTCGACCTGGTGCGTCAGCTCACCAGCCGCAGCCCGGCCGAACTGGCCACCGCACGCACTGAGCTCGAAAAGTTTGCCACCGGCGCTCGGCAGGATGTGTTGCGGCAGATCGGGTTCGTGGCCCTCATGAACGTCGACCAGTCGGCCGAGCCGGCATGGAAACTGGCGAATCAGTCGGTCCGCTCGCTGGGCGACTTCGTGGCTTGCATGCCGCTGGTTGCCGACGCCAGCGTGCGGGCGAGCCTCTACGAGCGGATAGCGCCGCTCGTGGTCGGATTGCCGGAGTCGCTAGCGGCCAGTGGACCGAAGGGTTCGCCGGCCGGACGCTTTGTGCGAATTGAACTGCCGCGGACTGGAACGCTGACGTTGGCCGAGGTCGAGGTCGCAAGCGGCGGACGCAACGTCGCCCGAGCAGGTCACGCCTCGCAGAGAAACACGGCCAACGGCGGCGCGGCCGGCCGAGCGATCGACGGCAACACCAGCGGGCAATGGAGTGCCGGCGGCCAGACACACACCGAAGAGAACACTCGCAATCCCTGGTGGGAGGTGGACCTGGGGGCGGCGATGCCGATCGAATCCGTCACCGTCTACAACCGTACCGACGGCTACCTGGGCAAGCGGCTGGACGGATTTTCTCTAAAGGTGTTTGCCGCCGATCGCAGCGAGGTCTTCTCGCGCCACGGAATTGAAGCACCGCGCGAGCATGTGACGCTGGCGGTCGGCGAGGTCGTCCCGGCCATCGCAATTCGCCAGGCGGCCATGCTGGCGTTGACCTACGTGCGGGGCCGGGAGGCTGCGACATTCGAGTCGCTGGCTCCCTACGTGCGCGACGACGTGAACCGCCACGCGGCGATCCGAGCCTTGCAGCGTCTCGCGCGAACAGACTGGCCAAGGGATCAGGCGCAGCCGCTGCTGGACGCGGTGCTGGCCTATGTCGCGACGGTGCCCACCGAGCGGCGCACCAGTCCCGAGGTGCTCGATGCACTCGAGTTCGGTGATGCTCTAGCAGGACTGCTGCCGAGCGACGCCGCCCGCAGCGCGCGGGCCCGTTTGGGAGAGCTCGGCGTGCGCGTCGTGCGCGTCGGCACGCTGTTCGAGCGGATGTCGTACGACAAGGATGTGCTGGCCATTCAAGCCGGCAAGCCGGTCGAGTTCGTTTTGGAAAACTCCGACCTGATGCCGCATAACTTTGTGATCGCCCAGCCCGGCTCGATGGAACAGATCGGCCTGGCGGCCGAGCAATCGGCCCAGGAGCCGGGCGCGGCCGAGCGGCATTATGTTCCGCGCTCGAACAAGGTGCTGCTGGCCAGCACGCTGTTGCAGCCGCGGGCCAGCGAGAAGCTGAGCTTCACGGCGCCCAGCACGCCGGGCGTCTATCCGTTTGTGTGTACCTATCCCGGCCACTGGCGGCGGATGTACGGGGCGCTGTACGTGGTCGACGATCTGGACGCGTACCTGGAGAATCCGGAGAGCTACCTGGCCGCGCACACGCTGGCGGTCAAGGATCCGCTATTGGCCGATCGCCGGCCGCGGACCGAGTGGAAGCTGGATGATTTGGCGTCGGCCGTGGCTGACTTGAAGGCGGGCCGCTCGTACTCCGGCGGCAAGCAAATTTTCCAATTTGCCAATTGCGTCGCCTGTCACAAGCTGGACGGCGCCGGCAACACGTTCGGGCCCGAACTGGCGAAGCTTGATCCCAAGATGCAATCGCTCGACATCCTCAAGGAGCTGATCGACCCGTCGGCGCGGATCAACGAGAAATACCAGGCGTACACGTTCGAGCTCGACAGCGGCAAGGTCGTGACCGGCCTCGTGCTGGAAGAAACGCCCGACCGCGTCCGCGTCATCGAAAACCCGCTGGCCAAGGCCGAGCCGCTCGAACTAAAACCCTCCGAGATCGTGCAACGTCAAAAATCGGTGTCATCGATCATGCCCAAGGGCCTTTTAGACAAGCTCTCGCGCGACGAGATCCTGGACCTGATCGCCTACGTCACCGCCCGCGGGAATCAGCAGCACGCCTTGTTTCAGGGCGGGCATGAGCACGGGCACTGAAGACGTAGCAGGCACACGGCGAGGCTGTGATTTTTTGACAGGCGTCTTCGCAAGTCCTCATTTGTCGTCGGTCGTGCGACCATGAAATAAAGGTTTAGGTCGAACGATCGCTCGTCCGCTTCAAAAACTCACAACCTCGGCGTGTGCCTACAACAATGACGCCGCTTTAATTCTCTTTCGTCCGGTCGAGATAGGCCCGCCACGGCGTCCAATAGTATTTTTCCCAACCTTGGCTGACGCCTGCAAAGTCTTCGTCGGGCACGTTCGCGTGAACCAGCTCGATGCGTGCTCCGTCTTTTTGTGGCCAAAAGGAAAGCACCAGGACCG
>CAZUPX010000470.1:0-5790 GCA_964622155.1 uncultured Planctomycetaceae bacterium
GGCTAGCGGATCGGCTCGATCGCCCGGCGTACTGGCTTGCGCGAGTCCAGTACACGTCGGCGAAGGGCTTTTCGGCAAGTGCGGCGCTACGAGCGCGTAGCACCGGGCGCCGGGTGGCCAACGAACTACCAGTACCGCCCCACCACACTCCCGAAACGGACCCAGTCCGATCGGCTTCGTGCACACTACAACAAACAGTGGCCTAGTTTCAAGTAGTTTTTTTTCGAGGGAGGAGGCGGGGAGGATTTACCACGAAGGCACGAAGACGAGGAGTTTGCCAAGACGAGGAGTTTGCCACAGAGAACACGGAGATCACGGAGGAAAGAAGCAGACAGTAGACGGTAGACAGTAGACTGGGCTCGAATCCTCAGCGCGTTTTTTCTTCGTCGCCAACCACCAATCACCAATCACCAACTACTTTCGTCTGTCCTCGGTGGCAACGTATTTGCCCTTGACTCAAGGGGATGATTGCAACGAAGCCGAACGCTGGGCGGCCAGTTTTGGGATTGCAACGGATCGCTACGTGGGTCGCACGTGTGAGTCTCACCAGAGACTCACGCACGTGCGGCAGTCCCGGCGCGCCGGGACTGCAAGACAAACTAGACGACTACCACGCCACCTCGGCTTGGGCGAGTTGCTCCGCGACCCCAGCTTATTTCTTCACCGACGCTTGGAAGCCGGCCTTGAAGAGCGCTTCAAGAGTGGCGTTCACGTCGACTCCCTTGCCAGTCACTTCCAGCGTTTTGATCTTCTTGTCGGAATTGACGGCAGTAACTCCGTCCACCGACTTGAGGGCCTTTTCGGCGGCGGTGTAACAGGCCGGGCAGCAGAGGTGTACGCCAGCAATGGTGATCGTATCGGCCTTGGCGCCCTTCTCGGCGTTCGAGCCGGGAAATTCCAGCGCCTTGTCGCCATGCTTGGCAGCTCCGCGGAAACCGGCCTTGGCCAGAGCTTGTATCGCCGCGACGGCCGCTTTCTCGTCGGCAGCGGTGAGCGTGATCGACCCGGAATCCTTGTCGGCCTTGCTGTCGCTCACTCCCTCGACCGCCTTCAGTGTGGACTGGGCGATATTCACGCATTGGCCGCAGCAAATGTGAACGCCCTCGATTTTCACTTCGCCGGCACGGGCCGTCGCAAAATTCAACAGGGCAACCGCGGCCGCCAGCGATAACAGTCGCACGATTTTCATGAATTGTCTCCCAGGTAGGAATGCAGTTGGTGCGTTTGCCGACGAACCTCGGCGAGTCAATTGAGTCTCCACTAGCTGCAGCAGTTGACGTAGATCAATCTTGCTGCGATAGGCGAATTCTAGCAGCCCCGCCGTCCGACGCAAATTCTGAGGCAATGTTCCAGGCCGTCAACGTTTACTCCCGATTGCTCGTGAACAAAAGCCACTGACCATCGGGAGACCAGTCGGGCTCGAAGTTTTTGCCTCTCTGATCCGGCAGCAGTCGCGGCCGCTGCGTACCTTCGACCTCGATAATCATGATGAGATAGGCGGCAGAGTATGCGAGTCGTTTGCCGTCAGGCGAATAGGACGGCGTGCTCGACATCCCGCCAGCGGTCTGCAACCGCGCCTGCAAGCCGCGCTGGGCTCCCTGCGAACTGACGATGAGCAACTGTCGGCGCGGTCCTTGAACGGGCTGAGCGACCAGCGCAATATGACGGCCATCGGGGGACCAACAGACTCCGGCGTATAACAAGGCGAAGGGCTCGGCGAACAAGGCTCTCCGTTCACCGGTCACCACGTCGAGAACATGCAGCATGCGGTCCTCGACCACTGCCATCTGACTGCCGTCCGGTGACCACCGCGGCGACCGTCCCGTAGTAACCTTGTCACGTCCCTGACCATCGACATTCTGCACGAAGACCTCGCGTCCATCGTCCGATGCGATCTGCTTGCCGTCGGATGACCAATCGGCACGCGCTCCGGGTCCGAGTTTTCGCAGTCCGGTGCCATCGGCGTTTACGACAAATAGCTCAGGAGCACGCGAATCGGTATCCGTTGCATTGAACATGACTTGCTTACCATCTCGCGACCATCGCGGCGCCTCCTGGTCCGTGTAGCCGTCGACCTGGACCAATTTGTGCGCCTGACTGCCGTCCACCTTCATGACGTGGATTGCGGACGGTTTCTCCTCGCCGTGCAGCGGCGCGGCAGCTAGTGCCATGACGACGAACAGGACGTGAATCCAGCGAAGCAAATTTATGGACTTGATCAAATCCACGCGATCGTTCTCACGGTTCAGGGAATTCATGACATCCTCTGATGGTCAACGGTGCGGCGTTTTCTTCGCAGCCCAAAGCGCGGGTTTGACACGGAATGGGAGCGACTAGGAGTCTTCGGCAGCCAGCTTGCGGAGGATATCGGTTCTTTCCCGATCCAGTTCGGCCACTCGTCTCGCCTGATCCGAGTCTGGCTTCTGTGGAAGCGGATGATCCAACTCGGCTTTGATTTCGGCCAATCGCTCCGCAACTACGTTCCTTTCTTCTGCTGTTAGAGTCATCAGGGCAGCCTATGCCCGAAGAACAAAAGGTGATATGCCCCAGTTGGCGGAGAAAGCCGAAATAACAGGCCCACAACGCCGTCGGTTGGTTGTCGGTTGAGTTGCACTATTGAGCGTGCAAGAGCGGCGTGGGCTGGAAGCCGCGGGGCTAGCTGCAGTGCCACGAACACGATTCCTGTGGCCGAATGACTTTGGCCGCGTGAAACCCTGTGGGATTCGTGCTCCCTGACCAAGGGCGACGGGTCCGAACTTGCTGGAAGGCACACTAGTAATTCTAGCGAGAGCCAAATCCACGCATGCAGAAGAACCCTACGCCGACGAGTATGGCCGAGAGCAGCGCGAGTTGATAAGGGTCGAGGTGTTCTGCGTAGTGAATGATCGGCTGGAGATTCCGCATCGATTCCGCCCCAGTGGCAGTGCCACGAATATTATTCCTGCGCCCGAATGACTTGGACCACACGAAACCCTGCGGGATTCGTGCTCCCTGACCAAACGCGAAAGGTCCGAACTTGCTGGAAGGCAGAGTAGGTTGCCCTGTTTCCCACCCAAATTGTACGTCACGTTTCCACCTGGGATGACGGGCTCCGCTGGTCGCGAACCCCAGGCGGGTCCAGAATTACGCTTCCACTCATTCCGGTATAAGGCGCCGGCGGCGTTAAGCATTTTGGCGTGCTATCTGATAGAGCCGGACTAAACAAGATACACCAAGGCCAAGGGACATGATTCCATCCGCCTTGGGCAGTGAAACCGCCCCATATACCGAAAATACGATCGCGCCAATAATGTAGTCGACGGTACTCGACCAGAGCGGCGTCTCGCATCTTTATGAATTCACGTTCACGTCGCTGAATCCGATCCAGCCAGTCATCATCAACTTTATCAACTGGGGACACTTCGACCTGAGTGCGTACGGAGGGTCGAATTTCACGACCGAATTGGTTCTGGACGACGTGATCATCAACGGAGTGCCCGAGCCGGGGACCGTGTCGCTATGGCTCATCGGCGCGGGCCTGCTCGGTCTGGCCTGGCGACGTCGGCGCCGTGAGGCGCGTTTAGCGAGTCGGGCTGCTACCGAGAGAGCATTACGCGGGCCGCCGCGCCGCGGCATTTTTCGCACCGCCTAAGCAACAATGACTCCCGTCCCCTTTGATTCGTTCGACGTCTTGAGAAAATCTCAAGTCGTGAAGGGATCGATCATTGTCCGATCTTTGTCGTGAGGCCAGCGGAGGTCTAAATAGAAATAATTCGGCCCACGAAAGATCGATTCAACGGCCCGCGGCAGGTAGCCGTCAGGCAACAGCTCGTCGGCGATGAAGAACGCATTGACGCCAGCCCACTCGCAATACACCAGGGTGTATCCCTTGAGCCGTCCCAGCTCGGCCAGCGCCACCAGGCTGGCGCCGTAATAGCTCGTCCCCTCCCATTGAAAGTGCGGGTCATAGCGCATCGCGCTCCGCAGGGGAGGCGCGAAATGGGCGTTGTATTCGATGACGACAACCCGCGGGCGATGCTCGATTGCCTTCCACACCCAAAAGTCGTTGCCGTCGATGTCGATCGATAGCAGATCGAATTCGTGCGGCACCTGATACTTTCGCAACAGCGCGTCAATATTCTCGGCGGTAACCAACTCCTTGCGAATCGGTTTGATCGGATCATGCGATTCGTAACTGGCATCCATCCACAGGCCCCGCCACCCCTGGTTTAACAGATAGGCCGCGTTGCACTCGCTGCCGTCCTCACAGCCGAACTCGACGAAATACCGGTTGGTGACTCCAATCGTGGCAAAGATGGCCTCAATCACCCCATCCTCGCCGTTTTGCGAATAGACTTGCCGCTCAGCGACTTCAAGGTTGTCGAGGGACACAGGGGATCTCGTTGTCATCCGCTCATAGATAATCTGATCACCAACCCATCGCTGAAACCGCGCAAGAGGGATAGTATGTTTATTGTTTATCCGGACGGCCTGGATGCCGGCGCTATCGCAGGCGTCAAGTACAAGAATCAGTTGCTCTGCCTCCAACTCAGCGTTGACGTAATCCGTTTGATTCGCGAAATGCTGGATCACGAACTGGTTGGCTTCCCGGCGACTTGTGAACGCCATCAATACCGTTTTTCCCAGGACATTTCCATTCATCCAGGCGGACTGCGAATCTTTGAATGTCGCCATATTCAGCTCGTTGACGTTTACGTCCTCCGCGCGCGCGACGAGCCACAACGGCAATGAAATCTTCATCTGGCCGGCCATGGTTCGCGATTCTAACAGATTGGGGGCACATCTACTGCAACACAGGTGGGTTGGTTGCGATTCGGTGCCCGGCTGTTAGATCGTGGGCACCTTCATGCTCCACGAAGAGAGACGAGATTACGCTCGTCGCCGCGCGGCTTTGCGGCGGTCGTTTTCGCTGAGCATGATCTTGCGCAGGCGAATGCTGCCGGGTGTGATCTCGACCAGCTCGTCGTCGTCGATGTACTCCAGGGCCGCCTCGAGCGAGAGCAGCCGCGGGGGTTTTAAGAGGATGTTGCGGTCGCTGCCGCTGGCTCGCATGTTGGTGAGCTTCTTTTCCTTGGTCGGATTGACGGTCATGTCGCCCGAGCGACTGTTCTCGCCGACGATCATGCCGTCGTAGACCACGTCGCCGGGACCGACGAACATTTCGGCCCGTTCTTGCAGGCCATCAAGGCCAAACGCCACGGCCTTGCCCGCGGCCATCGACACCAGCACGCCGTTGGGTCGCCCTGCAATCTCGCCTTCCAGCGGCGCGTAGCGCTCAAAGCGATGGTGCATGATGGCGGTGCCGGCGGTCGAGTTGAGCATCCGCGTGCGCAGACCAATCAGCCCGCGGGCGGGAATCGAAAACGTGGCGTGCGAATAGTCGCCGCGAGCGACCATCTCGACGAGCTTTCCGCGACGGCTGCCGACCAGCTCCATCACCACGCCCAGTCGATCGTGCGGCACTTCGACAACCAGAGACTCGAATGGTTCTTCGGTAATCCCCTTGCGCTCGCGGAGGATGACCCTCGGCTTGCCGACCGACAGCTCAAAGCCCTCGCGACGCATGATCTCGATCAGGATGCTGAGGTGCAACAATCCTCGCCCGGAGACGGAGTACGAGTCGGTGCCGGTAATTGGCGCCACGCGCAGCGCGACGTTGCGCTCCAGCTCCTTCATCAACCGGTCGCGCAGATGCCGACTGGTGACGTATTTGCCCTCTCGACCGGCCAGCGGTGAGCTATTGATGTAAAACACCATTTGCAAGGTCGGCTCGTCGACGGCCACGCGCGG
>CAZUPX010000471.1:0-1682 GCA_964622155.1 uncultured Planctomycetaceae bacterium
TTTTAGTTAGGCTGCTTGCTGGCGAGCGGCTGCCGGCGACACTGCCGCAATATCTGCGAGCCCTGCGCGACGCGTTCACGCGGCGGCAACTATTGTTCGCCCACCTGGCGGGAATCAGGGCGGTTCACTCAGGCGCGGCAACCGCGGACATTTTAGCCGACGCCCACGGTTCGCTCGAATTGCTCACCGACAACGCCGCGCCGAGTGCCGGCCCGATTCTCACCTGCATGGCCGACGTTGAGCCGCGCGACGTTTCGTGGCTTTGGCCCGGTCGTGTGCCGCTGGGGAGAATCACCTTAATCGCGGGCCACGCGGGCGAAGGAAAAAGTTTTCTGACCGTGGACATGGCGAGCCGCGTCACCACGGGCACACCTTGGCCCGACGGCAGCGAATGTCCAAGAGGGTCGGTCATCCTGATTTCCGCTGAAGATGATCCCGCCGACACGATCCGGCCGCGCCTCGACGCGCACTACGCCGATTCGCGGCGCGTGCATTTACTTTCAGCAGTCCGGCGCCTGGATGGCAACGCTCGCCCTTATGAGCGGCTGGTAACGCTGGCCGACGTGGGTGCCATTGAGGAAGCGCTCCAGCGCGTCGGGGATTGCAAGTTGGTGGTGGTTGATCCTGTCGGATCGTTTCTCGGTGGGCGAACCGATGCGCACCGCGACAACGAAGTGCGCGGCATCTTGGCCCCCATCGCGGTGCTGGCCGAAAAGTTTGGCCCGGCCGTGGTTGTTGTCGCGCACCGCCCCAAAAGTTCCGCCCATCGCGCCGACGATTTAGTGCTGGGGAGCCGCGCGTTCACCGGCATCGCGCGCGCCGTCTGGCACCTCAGCCGCGACACCGACAGCAAGGTGCGCCGATTGCTGTTGCCCGGCAAAAACAATTTGGCCGCCGAAGGGGATGGGCTGGCATTCTCCATTGTTGGCGAGCCGCCTCGCATCGAGTGGGAGCGGGAGCCCGTGGCAATGTCGGCCGACGATGCCCTGGCGGCCGAAAGCGCGAACCGCGAAGCCAAGCCGGGGCCTGAGGCCGTCACGCGAAACCATGCGGCCGAATGGTTGCGCGACCTGCTGACGGCCGGCGCAACGGAAGTACCCACGATTCAGGAGCACGCGAAGTCTGCCGGCTACGCCTGGCGCACGGTGCACCGGGCGAAAGACGCGCTCGGGGTGAGACCCTACAGGCGCGAATTCTCGGGGGTTTATATCTGGCAATTGCCCGCCGATTCGGCGTGCCAGGATGCCCAACAACAAAACAACTTGGCATCCTGGCACACTAGCAAAAACACCGGGGAAAACACGCAAAACGAACCTGGCACACTAGGTGAATGCCAGGATGATTTATCTTGGCACACAGGCGAATCAGAGCGTGTCAACGGACTATTACGTGAGACGGCCGATGACCAAGACGGGGGGCGGATGGAATGGTCGGCCTGACGTTGCTAGCAGAGGCCCGAGCGGCTGGGTTGACCGTTTTGGCCGACCACGGCCGTCTGATTGTCCGTGGCCCGCGTGAGGCCGAACCGCTGGCCCATCAACTCTTGGCCCACAAGGCGGAAGTGCTAAACGCTCTGGCCACTGAGCAACGCAACGGCGAGTACGTCGTGCCGTGGGAGCGCTGCCACGAGTGGCGTTGGCCTGAGATCCCATTCTCGGCGATTAGCGGCCTGACCACCCCGA
>CAZUPX010000472.1:0-1835 GCA_964622155.1 uncultured Planctomycetaceae bacterium
TCGAGCAGGCCCCGTTGCTTCAAGTCTTGAATCAAGGCGCTCGCCCCGCGGTCGACTTCCTTGGCCGTTCCGGTGATGTTGCCCTTCACGTCGCCGTGATGGTCCCAATCGCGATGGTAAAGCTGAATGAACCGCACGCCGCGCTCGGCCAGCCGCCGCGCCAACAGGCAATTGGCCGCGAACGACCCATCGCCCCCCTTCGTGCCGTACATTTCCAAAATGTGCGCCGGCTCGTTCGAGACGTCCATCAGCTCCGGCACGCTCGATTGCATGCGAAATGCCATTTCATACTGGCTGAGGCGCGTCGCGATCTCTGGATCGTCGACCGTCTCTTGCTGCAATCGCCCGAGTGCCTGCACGGTATCGACGACGTCGCGCTGCTGATTTTGACTCACTCCGCTCGGACGGCTCACATACAACACCGGGTCCCCTTTGCTGCGAAACTCGACCCCCTGGAAGCGGCTGGGCAGAAAACCGCTGTGCCACTGCCGCGAGGCGATCGGCTGGGCCTGTCCGAATTTCCCCAGTGAAGTCAGCACGACGAAGCCCGGCAGGTTGTCGCAGTCGCTGCCCAGGCCATAAGTGAGCCACGATCCCATCGCCGGCCGGCCGGAAATGGTGGTGCCGGTGTTCATGAACGTGTGGGCCGGGTCGTGATTGATGGCCTCGGTGTGCAGCGAACGGACGATGCAGATGTCGTCGGCCACTTTGCCCAGCTCCGGAAACACGGCCGCCATGGACTGACCCGAGGAGCCGAATTGCTCGAAAGGATGCTGCGGCGCCAGGCAGGTTAGCTGCTTGGCGTTTTGCAATTGAGCGATCGGCTGGCCCTTGGTGAATGACTCGGGCATTGGCTTGTCGCTCATTTCGGCAAGCTTCGGCTTGTAATCGAACGTCTCCAGGTGCGATGGCCCGCCGGCCATGTAGAGATAAATCACGCGCTTGGCCCGCGCCGTCAGGTGCCGCGGTATGACCACGCCCGGCCACTTGTCGATCGCCGCGCCCCCTTCGGCAACGCCGGCGGCGCGTAGCGCTCCACGATTCAGCAGCGACCCCAGCGCCAACGAACCCAGCCCAGTGCTCGCGCGCCCAAGAAAAGCGCGCCGAGATCGAAGCATCCGCTGTCCGTCTTCAAAGTTCATGGCTTTGTGGTACCCTCTGGCCTCTGGCCTGCCTTCAGCTTCTCGTAATCGTTTCGTGCAGGTTCATCAACACGCGGACCACCGAGGTCCACGCGGCCAGCTCGGCACGGTCCGTGTCGGATCCCTTGGGTGCCTCGCCCAAGCCCGTCAATTGATCGGCGGCGGTCGGGTCGGCGGCGTACTGGGCCTGATGTTTTTCTAGCAGGCCAGACAGGATGGTCAGCTCCTGAGAGGTCGGCTCTCGCGAGAGCGCCTGCTTATAGGCGAAGCGCAGGCGGTCGCTAGTACTCGATCCGCCCTCGGCCAATATCCTGCCCGCGAACACGCGTGCCGCCTCGACATACGTGGGATCGTTAAGCAGCACCAGCGCCTGCAGCGGGGTGTTGGACCGCGGCCGGTCGACCGTGCACTCTTCACGCGTCGGCGCGTCGAAGGCCGACAAGCTTGGGTGCAGGAACGTGCGGCACCAATAGGTGTACAGCCCACGACGGTACAGGTCTTCGCCGTGATCGGCCTCATACTCGCGGATCGGGAAATTCAAATGCGACCAATATCCACGGGGCTGATACGGCTTGACGCTGGGCCCGCCAATTCGCCGCGAGAGCAGGCCGCTGGTCTGCAACGCCGCGTCGCGGATCATCTCCGCGTCGAGTCGAAATCGAGCCTGGCGCGCGAGCCACTTGTTCTCCGGGT
>CAZUPX010000473.1:0-2709 GCA_964622155.1 uncultured Planctomycetaceae bacterium
GCTGCCGCGAACGGTCGCGGCGCATGCAGCGTGCCGAGAGTCGCTCGGCATAGCTCGAGCTGCGGCATCCGCTGATGGCGGTGCGAAGTCCCAGGTTCGGCCGGTACATTTTCGCATCTGTCGTGACGGTGAATGCCTGCCGGTTGACAGCGGCGGTCAAACCGCCGCGGTTGAACGGAGGCGCGCAAGCCGCGGCTTTGCGACCTCGCCCATGCTAAAGTCGCGCGCCCGGCCGATGCTGACAGCGGCAGCCGAACCGAATGCTCGGCGAAAGACCGCATGGCTCTATTGCTGTTGCCTCGCGCGGCCAGATGGCACGCGCGCGGTCGCAATCCGCACGCTCCAACCTCGGATTGGCTCTATGGGCTCTTACCAAGACGGTCTTCGGACCAAGCGGCGACCACGTAACTTGACCAGCAACAGGCTGCCCAGCGCCGCGATACCGGCTAGGGTCAACGTGGACGGCTCAGGAATAATGCGCACATGGTTCCAGGCGTTCCAGCCGGGCCCGTTCGGCCCCCCTGGCGGCAAAGCGATGCCAGCGGGAGTTAACGGGAACGGCATCGACCAGATGCCCGACTCGTCGAAGCGGATGGCCGTCACCATGGTGATGTCGAATAGCGGATCGAGCATCAACAGGAACCCACCTTGCATGGCGGCATTGCTGCTCAAATTAAGAGTCACGTTCGCCCAGTTGGGCGCCGGACCCGGCAGGAACCACGCCTTCGTGCGCCCGTTGATGTCGATCAATTCGACCGACACATCCCACACACCGTTGGGCGCAAAAAGCGAGAAATCCAGAAACAGGCCGGTCAGGTCGGGATCGATGCCATAGTGGTACTCCCACGCGGCAACGTCACCCACATCGTTTCCTGCGTTGCCTTCGGTGGACCAGGCCATGACTAGTGATTGATGCGTTTGGAAACCGTCCGATACATTGACGTCAGGTGTTAAATACGCATCGCGCATTCCGAAGCCGGCATGACCGCCATTGGCCGCCTCCTGCGCATAGAAGTCGGCCTCGGCCTGAGTCATCCCGTCATTTGCCGACACGGGCACGACTCGGCCCGCATTCATCGCATCCTGCCAACTGGTTCCAGTACCTTCACCGATCGCGAACAAAGGGCTGGCCTGCGCGGAAGCCACCAGTACAACGGAAACGATCACGAGGCAGGCAGCCACGGTACACATTGTTGTCTTCATTAGCGGACCCTCCAACGTTAAGTGACCTGATGCGCCAGTGTACGCGTTGAGAACGCGCCTCACGCCAGGCGCGTAGCGCCAACGGCACAGCCGTCAAGCTGCGCCCGATGGCGGTCAATGTCAAGCGAAATATTACCACCCCCCCGAGAATATAAACCTGGCCCCAGGCGTTGTATACCGGAAAGGCTCGTTCCCGAATCCAACGGACCGACACGTCTGGCCAAACGATGCGATACTCGATCTGGCGTGCGCCAGTCCAAAGCCGCTGGCCGACCGCCTCCAAGACGTGTTGCCGGTCCTCTGGGTGAACGATATCAATCCAGGACTCGGGGCGTCGATACAAGCTATCGCAAGTTCTTATACTGTACATATGGCCACATACCGCGTAGAATGAGTGTTAGACAAGTCGGGCCTCGAGGTCGGCAATGTGCTGCCGCACCCATGTACCTATCGAATCGAGAAGTGGCCTCTAACCTGGAGGAGATTGCTCGCCTCCTGGAACTTCAAGGAGCTAATCCGTACCGTGTGGCGGCCTATCGGAATGCCTCGGTCACTGCGCGCCGCTGGAAGCGGCCGTTGGCGGCCATCTTCGAAGTCGAGGGCGCCAAAGGGCTGGAGGAACTGCCGGGCATTGGCGACTCGTTGGCCAGGAAGATCGGCGACATGCTGCGGCACGGCCGGTCGCGGATTCTTGAGCGCCTGCGCCGGCGCCAGCAGCACGACGATCTGTTGACCACGCTGCCCACGGTCGGACCGCGCCTGGCCGAGCGCATCCGCGGTTCGTTGGGCATGACATCGTTGGAGGCGCTGTTTCAGGCCGCTTACGACGGCCGCCTGCGGCGCATTGCCGGCCTGGGGCACAAACGGGTCCAGGCCATCCGCGAGAGCCTGGCCGTGCGACTCAAGCAGACCGCTCCACGGCGACGGCAAGCGATGCTGCAAGATGAGCCTCGCGTGGCCGAGCTGCTCGACATCGACCGCGAGTACCAGAGTCAGTCCCGACGAGGAAGGCTGTTGACCGCCGCGCCCCGCAAGTTCAACCCCGCGCACGCTGCCTTGCTGCCGGTTTTGCGAACCGAGCGCCGCGGCCGCCGATTCTGCGCCCACTACACGAACACGGCAACCAGCCACCACCTCGGCCGCCTTCACGATTGGGTCGTCATCTATTGTACGGACAAGCAGGCCTTCGGCCAGTGGACCGTAATCACCGCCCGCTATGGCCCCTTTCGCGGTCAGCGAATCGTCCGCGGCCGGGAGCGGGAGTGCGCACAGCACTACCGCCAGAGAAAATCGGTCCAGCTCTCGCTGCCCATCGTTCCAGGTGGCGGTCTGGCGGCTGAGTAGCGCAACCACGGCTAGGTTCAAAGCGCGATCGTGGCGACGGGCCCAGAGGCACCTTGCCCGTTCTGCTGCCGAGCCCTATTAAAAGACGACTCCGAATCTGCAAGAATGACGTCGAGCTTGTTTCGCGACTCGCGTGTGAGTCGAGGAAGCACACTGGACTCT
>CAZUPX010000474.1:0-1616 GCA_964622155.1 uncultured Planctomycetaceae bacterium
CTTGCCATCAGCACTCACGGCCAGGGCATTGGGCCCGCTGCCAAACAGCGTTGCCTCGGCGGGCCGCGTGGAAATCGTTTCCACGACCTCGTCGGTCGCAACGTCGATCACCGAAACCGTGTCACTGTTGGCGTTGGCCACGACGACCTGTCGACCGTCGGGCGTGGCCACGATCGCCGACGGGTGCAAGCCCACGACAACCTGCTTGAGTTCCTTGCCCGCCGCCAGATCAACGACCGACACCGAGCCGTCGTTGGCAATGAACCGCACCGGATCGACGCGCACCGGGGTGCCGACGCCCGAGGGACCTGCGGTCGAATCGGACGCCGGCTTGCGACCGGCCCAGTTCGAAACGTAGGCCTTGGATCCAATCAACACGACTCCGAACGGCGCATTGCCCACCGCGATCTCGCGATTGACGCTACCGCTGGCCAGATCGATTTCAGCGAGCGTATTGTTCAGGTTCAAGACCGCCCACAAGCGCTTGCCGTCCGGGTCGATCGCCAGGCTGATCGGCAAAGCGCTCTTGAAGCTGACCCCAGGCGCCACGGCTAGCTTGATCGGCTCTTGCGGTTCCAGCTCGCCATTAGCCTCAACCTCGAACACGCCGATCGTGCCTTTCATGTTCGAAGCCAGCAACCGCTTGCCGTCGAGCGTGAACACGATGCCGGCATAACTGCCGCCTCCCTTGTGTGGCACGCGCGACACGACGCGGCCGGCCACTGGGTCGATCACGAGCACCTGATTGCGATCGAGCACGGCCAGCCAGCGACCGTCGGGACTGAGCGCCAGGTCGGTCGGCCGGCCGCCATAAGTCACTTGTTGGCCCAGCGGCGAGAGCACCTGGTTGGTCGGCACCACGATCCGTTGCGGATCGGCATCGCCCACGCGCGACTGGTCGTATGACTTGGCATTGGCATCAATCGTAGGCGATACCTTCTGTGCGTTGGCGACCAAAGGCGAACGCAAGACGATGACGACGATCATCGCGGTGCGACAAAGCGACACGAAACGAATTCGAAGCGAAGATTCCATGCCGCCCACCTTATGATGCGTGTTGATAACTCTGGCCGAAAACGGTGCGATCGACCCGCCCGATAGCATACGAACACGGCCGGGCGGAGTAAACGATCGATTCTAGACCGCCACGATTTCGAACAATCGTTCGCAACGGCGACGGTTCTCGGCGGTGTAGCACTGGGAGTCGGCCATCAGTGCTTCGGCGCTGGTATAGCCCAGCAGGCCGGCCCGCTTGGCTCGCTTATTGCGAACCGAGTCCGTGGCACGAACTCTAAGGATGTGGCAAGATAGCAATAATCGTGAGCTCGCCTTTGGCAGGGCCATAGCACCAAAATACACGATAGGCACCGGGCGTCTTGTGTTGGGCATACGCTTCAAATACTTTGTCCGCACGATCGAAGGGGTTTTCCAACGAATGGTACTCGTGCGTTTGCAGGCTCGGATGCCGAGGGCTCGAGCTTAGGTAGCCCACGGTCTTGTGCACCTGTTTGAAGATGCCTTCAGCCTTGGCGGCTTTTTTCTTCTTCGATTTTTCGCGCGCGGCCAGGCTGGCTTCCGCCCTGGCCCGCAATTCCTCGTACTGATCTATAGCTTCA
>CAZUPX010000475.1:0-13276 GCA_964622155.1 uncultured Planctomycetaceae bacterium
TGTCCCCCAACTCGTTGAGAGCCGTGACCATGAGGACCATGATGCTCCGCGTGGCGGGGGACTCCTTGAGCTGCTTGCAGACCTCGAAGCCGCTGAGCTTGGGCATCATGACGTCGAGCAGGATCAAGTCGGGCTGAAAGCTGGCCACCTTCGCCAGCGTGTCGCGGCCGTCGACGGCCACGGCAATCTCGCAATCGAGCCCGCCGAGATACGCTTCGAGCAATTCGACATTGGGCCCGTTGTCGTCGGCGATCAGGATGCGGCTCTTGGAGGTAATTTCGGACATCGGCAAAGCATCCAGGCGGTTTTTGCGTGCCAGCCACGTCGGCTGCTGGCTGGATTATAGAAAATTGGTCGCACGGCGAGAATGGCGCCCCGAAAGGGGGTTTGACAGCCAACGTCGCTCAACGAGGGACCCGTCTGAGGTTTCAACTCGCTTCGCTGTCGACTTCGGCCAGGCGCGCGGCGGGCACGGGGAACTGCTGGCACAGGTCGAACACCTCGCCGCGAATGCGCGTGTGCAGTGTGGTGTCGTCGGGCGATTTAAGACTGGCGACCATCCAGCCGCCGATCCGCTTCATGTCGGCCGGTCCCATGCCGCGCGTGGTCAGGGCCGGCGTGCCCACGCGGATACCGGATGGATCCATGGGCTTGCGCTGGTCGAAGGGAATCATGTTCTTATTGACAGTAATCCCGCAACTTGACATGACGGCCTCTGCCTGCTTTCCGCCCAGGCCCAGCGCCGTGACGTCGACCAACAGCAGGTGGTTGTCGGTGCCGCCGCTGACAAGTCGCAGACCGCCGGAGGTCAGCGCCTCGGCCAACGTCTTGGCATTGGCGATGATCGATTTGGCGTACTCTTTGAAATCTGGCCGCAAGGCCTCGCCGAAGCAAATGGCCTTGCCGGCGATGACGTGCATCAGCGGTCCGCCCTGGCAACCGGGGAACACCGAGCGGTCGAGGTCTTTGGCAAACTCGGCTTTACACATTGCCAGCCCTGCCCGCGGACCACGCAGCGTCTTGTGGGTGGTGGTGGTGACGAAGTCGGAGACGCCCACGGGGTTGTCGTGCAAGCCGGCGGCCACCAGCCCGGCGTAATGGGCCATGTCGACAAACAACTTGGCCCCCACCTCGCGAGCGATCTCGGCAAACCGGCCGTGCGGAATCTCGCGCGGGTAGGCGCTGGCGCCAGCCACGATCAGCTTGGGCTTGTGCTCGCGCGCCAGCGCGGCGACCTGGTCGAAATCGATGCGGTGAGTGTCGCGCGTTACGCCATAGCTGACAAAGTGGTAGAGGATGCCCGAGACGTTCAACTTCATGCCATGGGTCAGGTGTCCCCCGTGCGCCAGATCGAGTCCCAGCACGGTGTCGCCCGGCTTAACGGCGGTCAGGTAGACGGCAAAGTTGGCCTGGCTGCCCGAGTGAGGCTGAACGTTGACGTGCTCGGCGCCGAACAGTTGCTTGGCCCGATCGCCGGCCAAATTCTCGACGACGTCGACGTGCTCGCAGCCGCCGTAATAGCGCCGGCCCGGATAACCCTCGGCATATTTATTCGTCAGCACGCTGCCCACGGCCTGCATGACGGCGGGGCTGGTGTAGTTTTCGCTGGCGATCATCTCCAGTCCATCTTGCTGGCGATCGATTTCGGCAGCCACGGCGGCCCAGATTTCGGGATCTTCTTCGGCGATAAAGTTCATGACGAAAGACCTGTGAGCGAGAGAAATGACGAGCTATGGTCCATTCTCGGGTGTCGCGTGTCGGGCGTCAATCGCGGAGGCCGAGACGCCTTGCGCCGTGCGAGCGAGTCTTTATTCATTCGGCCGCGATCTCGACGGTGACGACGCCAGAGTTGTCGCTCAGGCTGCCAGCCGAGTCGTTGATGCGCAAGTAGAGCGTGCCGGTTTGCGCGGGCGTGAGTGTCGTTTCCAGACCGACCACGATCGGCTTGAGCAGGCCGCCGGCACCGGTGGCGTGGGGATCGTCGGAGTGGATGCCTGCCATGAGGATGCCCAGCGGTTGGCCGCGATAATAGCGGATGGTGACGCCGCCGGGTTCGCACCACCAGACGCGCGGCTCACGGGCGACCTGATAGCGGCCCGTAGCGCGCAGCCGATATTTTTTGCCAGCTTCGAGTTGCACGCCGCTGGTTTGCCAGCCGCGATCGGCGGCAATCTCGACCTTAGCGTTTGTTGCCAGTGGCTTGCCGGGCGCCAGTTCGACCCGCATCCGCTTGAAATCGTAGGCGTAGTCCAGGTTGGCGACGTAAAGCTGCCACTCGTCGCGGATTCGCGGCCAATCGGCGGCAAACGTTTGCATGAACTGTTCCGAGAAGTCGTGGGCCGCGGCGACATTGTGCAGCGCGCGAAAACGCGACTGGTAGCGAGGTTGATGCTCGAAGAACGCCGCCGCGGCCCAGCACCAGCCGTAGGATTGATTCGACAGCGATGCACGCGCGTCGAAATCGAAGATCAGCTCCAGGCTCAAAGCGTGACGCTCGACAAAGGCGGCCTGCCCAATCTCGATTCGCCCCCACTTGGGTACTACTTCGCGGTTGGCGGGAAAATAGTTCAAAGTCAACCGGCCATCGTCCAGTCGGTGCGTGGCCAGCAGCTCGGCCATCGCTTCCGAGTACCACGGCGGACCCTTTCCACCGGCGAGCGTGTCCATGAACACGTGCGTGCCTTCGTGTAGCAGCAGGTGGCGACGGTAGTAGGCACTCGGCTGTTCGAGCAGCCAGATATCTGTACCACGCGAGTACCCCGCCACTAATTGCGGAATCTCGGCGGGCACCAGGCCAGCCGCCTCGAACGGCGGCCGAGATTTCATCAGACACGCCCGCACGATCCAGTCGGCGTGCTGGCTCTCGTCGACGCCGAAGTACGTGCACCACTGGGCGAAAGCCTGGTCGAACAGGGCCGGCAGCGCGTCGACCTCGGGGTCCGATGGCAAGTCGGTGAACAGCGTCAAGTGTTTTGAAGTCAACTGCCTGATGCCGGCGCCGCTAGGCGATGCAGCAGGTTCATCGGCGCGAGCGTCGCAGGTGGTGACGGCCCACGCCAACGCGCAGGTCACCACGAAGCCAGCACCACGATATCGAGATTGCTTCGTCATCTGTAGTCGGGGTCAGTGACCCCGGAATTTTCGGCGATGCGCCGGCTTCACAGAGGCGGTCTACAGGCGGCAGACCTTGAATTGGTCTTACTGTCTACAGTGCCCGGCGAATTCTGCGAATGGGTCGTCCGCCGCGGCCGTAGAGGGGTGTTTTTTTCGCGGGTTCTGGCGCCGGTTCGGCGGCCACTTGCCCTGCGACTTCGTCTGTCTGCGGCGTGCGCGCCGGTTCGCGTGCGACGGCGGCAAAGCCCGGCACGTCGGCTCGCTTGAGCAGTCGATCGATCCGCATTTCGATCCGCGTGAGCTCGCTGCCTTCTTCGGGCGTTACCAGCGTAAATGCGACTCCCTCGCGTCCCATGCGTCCGGTGCGGCCAACACGATGCACGTAGTCGTCGCAGAATTGCGGAATGTCGTAGTTGATAATGTGCGAAATGCTGGTCACGTCGATGCCGCGGCCTACCACGTCGGTGGCCACCAGGATGCGGACCTTGCCCGCCCGAAAGGCCGCCATGACGCGATCGCGAACGTTTTGCGCCAAGTCGCCGTGAATGCAGGCCACGCCTTCGATTCGTTTCGACAGCCGGCGCTCGATCTTGTCCGTGCCCCGACGGGTGCGGCAGAAGACGATCGCCTGCTTGGGGTTCTCATGCTTCAACAAGTGCTCGAGCAGCTCAAACTTGCGCTCCGCGTCGACCGTGCAGTAAAACTGTTCGATCGTTTCGACCGAAATGTCCTTGGACGAGAAGTTCAGACTCTCGGGGTCGCGCATGTAACTGCGTGCCAGGCGCTCGACCGGCGGCGGGACCGTGGCCGACAACAGCATCGTTTGCCGCGATCGCGGGCAGCGGCGCAGAATCTTTTCGATGTCCGGCCGGAAACCGATGTCGAGCATCCGATCGGCCTCGTCCAGCACGACAAACGACAGGTCATCGAGCTTGAGCGTGCCGCGGCCCAAGTGATCCAAGACGCGGCCGGGCGTGCCGATGACGATCTCGGCGCCGCGCGATAGTTTTTCGATCTGGCCGCGAATCGGCTTGCCGCCATAGACGGCCACGGTGTGAATCTTGCGGCCGTGGGCCAGCTTGACCGCCTCCTCGCGAACTTGAACCGCCAGCTCGCGCGTCGGCACCAGGACCAGGGCCTGCGGAGCGTGCCCTTTGCGGCCAGCCTTGAGCATTTCCAGGATGGGAATGATAAACGCGGCGGTCTTGCCGGTTCCGGTGCGGGCCTGGCCCAGCACGTCGACGCCAGTCAGGGCGCGGGGAATCAGGCCGGCCTGCACGGGAGTCGGTTCGAGGTACCCGGCCTTGTCCAAAGCCGCCAGAGTCATCTCCGACAGCGACAGGTCTTTGAATCCGGGGGAAGAGTGCTCGGGCGGGGCTTCTAGTTTTTGGGAACTTTCCAACACAACGTCCAACGGGAAAACGTGTTACGAATTGGCCGCGGACAGAAGAGGCGGCCATCGGGTGAGACTCGCATGTACTTACTCTAACCCTAGCAGCGGGCATGGCTTTGGTCAACGTCAACCCACAGCTCGGAGGCAGCCAGTTGCCAAGTCCGACCGGCTGCCTGCGCCGGTTGAAACGCCCCGATTCGAGAAAACAATAGGCCGGCCCACTCATGGCGAGTGGGCCGGCCTTTCTCGTCGGGGTCAAAAAGAAACCGGTTTAGCGCTTGCTGCTGCCGGCCTTCTTGTTGGCGGCGCGCTTCGGCGAACGCTTGGCGCTCGACTTCTTGGCCTTGGCCTTGGTCGAACGCTTCTTGATGGACTTCCCGGTCGCTTTCTTGCTTGTGGCCATTTCCGTGGCTCCTCGGTTGCGAGTACCCGATTGTCGATCGCGTGTTTTCCCCTTGGGTACTCTGACAGGGGAACCCGCCTCAAATCGTACGAGTTAGACTCGTATCGGTTGAAATCTTCAGGGCCGATTCATTCTTCGCGCGGCGCTCGAAAGTCGTCGATTGTCGCGTTGCGCCGCACGATTGCAAACAAGTTGGATAGTTCTGTTCCGCGATCGTGTCCGGCGTTTCGTCACCCCTTTGACCGCGCTGCCGGTTGCTTTCAGTATCCAACTTCGCGGATTGAAGCAACTATCGGCCGCCGCCGTCAAGGCGAGTTGAGGTAAAAACCGCCACGAAGCGGAAAAAGTTTTACGCAATTCGCGGACTCTCCGCATCGAAAAACGCGCCGCGCGGCGAGTTGGGCGTCGAAGCGCGCGCCGCCGATCGAGCGCAAGGGCAGAGCAGCCTGTTGATCTATCGACAGGCTGCTACATCACACGGATGTGATGACCCCGATTCCATCGGGCTGCCAAGCTCGTCGCCGACTGATTCACGCGCGACACTCCACGATGCTAGCAGTCGTGCGCCGTAGTCATGTCGGGTTGCGAAATGTTTCTCCAGGGCCCCTTGCCGCTTCGGGCCAACCAATCGGATTGGGAATTGAGGTTCGTTACGCGACAGGATGCCGCGTCTACTTTCGGCCCGCAGCATTGCCGCCAGCGGCCCTTGAAGCGCCTGTCTCGCGATTTCCACGACAGGCTTCACAAGTTGTCGGCGCCACCTCGGAAGAAAACCAGGCCGCCTACACTTCGACGATCTTCTCCCCTCCGTCCAGCCACTTGGAAGCGAACCGGCAAGCTACTATGATTGTCGCACTTTCAGTGCGAAACGGGAGGCCGAGCGGGCTTTGGAAGTCCGGCGTCAACCCCCTGACCCGATGGCCCTCATCAGGAGCGTAGTTCGATGCCGCCGAGTATTTCACGCATTGTCGAGACGCTGGAACCTTCGGCCACGTTGGCGATGGCCGCGAAGGCCAAGGAGCTCAAGGCGGCGGGCAAGACCGTTTATGACTTCAGCGTCGGCGAGCCGGACTTCACCACGCCCGAGCACATCTGCCAGGCCGCGGTGGCAGCCATGCAGGCCGGTCATACCCACTATACGATCGCCAGTGGCATTCCCGAGCTGCGGATGGCAATTGCCAGAAGTTATCAGGCCGCGCATGGCCTGACATATTCCCCGGCGCAGGTGGTCGTCTCCAATGGCGCCAAGCACTCACTGCACAACGTGTTCACCGCGCTGTGCAATCCGGGTGACGAGGTGATTATTCCCGCCCCGTACTGGGTCAGCTACGCCGAGTTGGTCAAGCTCACCGGCGCCGTGCCGGTGATCGTGACCACCGAGGAGTCGAACGACTTCCGGCTGACGCCGGCCGAGCTGCGCAAGGCGCTCACTCCGAAGACAACGATGCTTTTGATTTGTTCCCCGTCGAATCCGACCGGCGCGATGTACACGCCCGATGAGCTAGGCAAGTTGGCCGACATCGCGATCGAACACAATCTGACGGTCGTCTCGGACGAGATTTACGAGCGGCTGATCTATGGCGATCACCGCTTTGCCAGCTTTGCCACGGTCCGGCCCGACATGCAGGACCGCACGATCCTGGTGAACGGCGTGAGCAAGACCTACGCCATGACCGGCTGGCGAATCGGATGGACCCTGTCGCCGACCAATGTTGCCAAGGCTATGGCCGATCTTCAAAGCCAGGAGACCTCGAACCCATCGAGTGTCAGCCAGTACGCCGCCCTGACGGCGCTAACGGGTCCGCAGGAGTGTGTCGGCGTAATGCTGGCCGAATTTGCCAAGCGCCGCGATTTTGTCCATCGCCGCATCGCCTCGATCAAGGGCCTGTCGTGTCCCGAGATGGCCGGCGCGTTTTATGCGTTCGTGAATATCAAGAGTCACTTGGGACGCACGTACAGCGCAGCGCGCGTCGACAATTCGAGCCAGTGGTGCCTGGCGCTATTGGAACAGCAGAACGTGGCCACGGTGATGGGCTCGGCCTTCGGCGCTGAAGGCTACGCACGCATCTCATTTGCCACGAGCATGGACACGCTCCAAGCCGGCTTCGATCGCATCGAGGCGTTCTTGGCGAGCGCGTAGACTTCCAGTGCGGTGAATGCACCTGACGATTGCGCGCCAGCCCGCTGCTTGTACCAGCCGCGCCCTCTCAGTACATTGTGGGGCAACAGGCTGGAAAGTCTGGTAGCATTTGAGGGTGACAAGTCTAGGTGAGCGGTAGGGCAAAACACGAAAGGGAATTTGCCATGTTCTGCCAAAAATGCGGTAGCCAGAATCCAGATAATGCCAGCGCGTGTGGCGTGTGCGGCGCGGCCTTGGGGAATCCCTATCAGGCGCCGATGGCCGCCGGCGGCGGCATGCAGTCTCCGATTAACAACTATTTGGTTCCGGCGATCTTCTCCACACTTTGCTGTTGTTTGCCATTCGGCATCGTATCGATCGTCTACGCCGCCCAGGTCAATGGCATGCTGGCCTCCGGCAACATCGACGCCGCGCGCAACGCGGCGGACAAGGCCAAGATGTGGTTCTGGATCGCATTCGGTCTGGGGCTTGCAGTTCAGATCATTTATGGCGCCTTGATGGTGGTCGGTGCAATCGCCGGAGCCAATGCGCCGCGATGACGACTCGTGCAACGTCCTCGATCGTAACCAGGCCGAATCTCGTCCGCTTCGGCCTGGCCGCAGTCGTGGCTTGCGCGATCGGAGTCCTGTACTGGTTCGATCCGGTCGGAGCCATTTGGTTTCCCAAGTGTCCGTTTCACTTGCTCACCGGGTGGCATTGTCCGGGCTGCGGATCAACGCGCGCCGTGCATGCCCTGCTGCACGGTGATCTTGCAGGGGCACTGGCATACAACGCGTTGCTTGTGTGTGCGGTTCCGCTGCTGCTGGCTGTCTCGATCGGGCACGTCGTGAGCCATGGCTACAGGTTGACCCATTGGACGACGCGTATGTCGCCCCGTTGGATTTGGTTGGTGGTGGGAATTCTGACCGTTTTCACCGTGCTGCGAAACATCCCGTTCTCCCCGTTCAGTCTGCTGGCTCCGCACTGAGGAGGCCAAGAACATTAGCCCGAAGCGCAACAACGCTTATGTATGTGGTGGCAAGCCATTGTCTGTCCAACGCCGAAGGCGTTTAACAAAACAGCCCAGGGCAGCGCCCTGGGGATCATGGATGCCAGAACCCCTGCAGCCCTGAAGGGGCGACACCGGCACTCGAGATGTGTCGCCCTTTCAGGCCTGCGTTGCATTGGGGGCACTCGAACCACAGGGCGTTGCCCTGGGCTAACATGTTGCACGCCTTCGGCGTTAGGGAAAGACAATTCCACCCTGAGAGCTCTCGGCATACTCCGATAGCACTTGCATCACGTTGGCAAGCGAGGGAATCGTGCCCCAAATTGGTGCTGCCTCGCTTGAACTTCGGGCTGGTGTCGGCGGTCACAATCGCATCGAGACATTCTCGAAAAGCGAGTAGACGATTGTAGCCTCGCGCGGAAACTGGTAGCTTGCCTTCGTTCCAAGGTGGGCCAAAACTCTACGGGACTCTTTGCGATCGCATCGACGATGAGCACTCTCCCCAGTTGTCCGCTCTGTGGCGAATCGAAGCGCATGAAGCGGCCTAAACTATTGTACGGCCGCGAGGTCTGCAAAAAGTGCGCGTCTGGATTTGCCAATCGCCGCCAGTTTGCGTACGTCGTGGACATAATCTTGCTCTACACCTTTGAAATTGTCACCGGCGGCTTGCTCGGCGTCGCGATGGGCAGCGTCGGGCTGACCTCGGAGTCGGCGATCAACAGCGTGGAGTGGTTTTTGATGGTTGGATTCTTGACCATCCTGCTTGCCAAGGATGGATTTGAAGGTCGCTCTCCCGGTAAGACGCTGATGGGAGTGCAGGCCATCGATCGCGAGACGGGAGTGCCCATCGGGTTCGGGCGATCCATCCAGCGAAACCTCGTGACCCTCGTTCCAGTGATGCCATTGATCATTGCCGTTCAAATGATGAAGGGCTATCGCACAGGCGATCGCTGGGCACACTCGAAGGTGATCTGGCGCAAATACGCCGATCATCCCGTGTTCGCGGTCAAACCACCGGCAACGACTGGCGGTTTTAGCCCGCCCGGCGTCGAGTTGGCTCCTACGTACACCGGCGACAATCCCTATCAAGCTCCCCAGCATTAAGGTCGGAAACGCCGAGGGGTCCGCAAGAACTGGCCGGCGCGGCTTGGGATTTGTCGTGCGGGGCTACAGATCGCCGTGTCGCTGCTGCAATCCGACACCGGGGCCGACCGCCGTGACGTGCACCGCATTGCTTGCGCTTCGGGCTAACGTGGGCGGCGCAAGTCTTATCGAGGTTCCATTTTTCGGCCATTTTGGTAGCTTGGCTGTCGGGTAGCGATCCGCGGCGCCGCTCAGGACGTACAATTGCGGGTAGGAACGGCCTTGGTGACGATTGCGCGGCTGCTCCCGGAGCGTGGTGGTATGAAGATTCTGCTGGCCACGAGCGAAGCGGTCCCTTTTGCCAAGACGGGCGGCCTGGCCGACGTGTGTGGCGCGCTGCCGCTGGCTTTGGAACAGCTCGGGCACGAGCCGATCGTGATCCTGCCGGCCTACCGTCAATCGCGCGCCTCCGGGGTGCCCATCGAGCCCACCGGCGTCGAATTCAACGTGCCCATTGGCAGCAAGACCGTCTCGGGCAGTTTCCTCAAGAGCCAGTTACCGGGAAGTAACGTGCCGGTGTACCTCGTCGAGCAGAATCAATATTACGATCGGCCCGAGCTCTATCAGGAAGCCGGCCGCGACTATCGGGACAATTGCGAGCGGTTCGTCTTCTTCTCGCGTGCCGTCGTCGAGTCGATCCGGCTGCTCGACCTGGGCGTCGACGTGGTACATGCCAACGATTGGCAGACGGGGCTGATTCCGGCTTATCTGAAGATCGAGCAGCGCGGCGTGCCCGGCTATGAACAAATCGGCTCGCTGTTCACCATCCACAACATGGCCTTTCAGGGCCTGTTCTGGCATTGGGACATGCTGCTAACCGGCCTGGATTGGAAGTACTTCAACTGGCATCAGATGGAGTTCTTCGGCAATTTGAACCTGCTCAAGACCGGGTTGGTGTTCTCAGACCGGCTCAACACGGTCAGCCCGCGTTACGCTGACGAGATTCAAACCGCTCCTCTAGGTTGCGGATTGGAGGGGGTGTTGCAGAACCGCCGCGACGCACTGTCGGGCATCGTCAACGGCGTCGACTATCGCGAGTGGGATCCTGCGACCGATTCGCACTTGCCGGCTAAATACGATCGCAAGTCGGTTCAGCGAGGCAAGCAGGCGTGCAAGGCCGCGCTGGCCGCCGAACTTGGGTTGCCACCTTCGCCGGCGCCGCTAGTGGCCTTTATTGGCCGCTTGACCGATCAGAAGGGGGTCGACCTGCTGTCCGCCACCGTTCGCGATTGGGTGCAATCGCGCGACGTGCAGTGGGTCATTCTGGGCACGGGTGACGCGAACTTGCAGACGCAATTCAAGACGCTCGCCGAGCGATTTCCGCACAAGGTGGCCACGCGCCTCGAATTCTCCAACCGGCTCGCTCACCGTATTCAGG
Source organism: uncultured Planctomycetaceae bacterium (assembly GCA_964622155.1). Classification (GTDB taxonomy): domain Bacteria; phylum Planctomycetota; class Planctomycetia; order Pirellulales; family PALSA-1355; genus CAZUPX01. The sequence continues at coordinate 10,560 of CAZUPX010000475.1, forward strand.
CCGGAGCCGACATTCTGGTGATGCCCAGTCGTTTCGAACCTTGCGGACTCAACCAGCTCTACGCCCTGCGCTATGGAACGGTGCCCGTCGGACGGGCCACCGGCGGATTGCTCGACACGATTACCGACCGGTACGACAGCACTTCTGCCGCTGGAACCGCCACCGGATTCCTGTTTGCCGACTACAGCGAGCTGGCCCTGGCCCAAGCGCTCGACCGCGCTTGCAACACCTATGCACAACCCGAGGTTTGGCAACGCCTGGTGCAGTCCGGCATGAGCCAAGACTGGTCGTGGAATTCGAGCGCCAGGCAGTACGTTGATCTGTATCGCGCCACGATCGCCAAGGTCCGCCGGCCTCTGGCAGCCGGGAATGCGTAGCGCCGCACTGCGATCGACCCGCTGGCCCCTCAGGCCGGTTTCTGGAATAATTCACTTCTGCCAAGGCGGCCGCCCACACGATGTGGAGACTTCATGCACAAGCTGTCCGTCGCCTTCGTCTGGCATCAGCATCAGCCGTACTATCCCGACGATCTGTCGGGTCACAATCCGATGCCCTGGGTCCGGTTGCACGGCACGAAGGACTACTGGGGCATGGCGATGCACCTGGCCGAAGTGCCCGAGATGCACGCCACGATCAACTTCGTGCCCAGCCTGCTGGCACAGATCAAAGCGTACACCGAGCGCGGCGCCCAGGACGAGCACTTGCGGGTGTCGCGATTGCCGGCCGACAGCTTGAACGAGACGGATCGGCTGTATCTGCTCGACAACTTCTTCATGGTCGACGCCGATCGCATGATTCGGCCGCACCCGCGCTATTTCGAGCTGTACCAGCAGCGGGGAGCGAATGTGGATGACGCCGCCCGAGCGTCGCGGCGATTTACGAACCAGGACCTGTTGGATCTGCAATGCTGGAATAACCTGGTGTGGATGCACCCGATCGCTTTCGAGCTGGACGTAGATCTGGCCGAGTTCCGCACTAAGGGTCAGAACTGGACGGAAGATGAGAAGCAGTGGTTGCTCGACAAGCAGATGGAATTGCTGCGAGAAGTGATTCCGCTGCACCGCCGGTTGGCCGAGCGGGGACAGATCGAGCTGACGACGACTCCGTTTTATCATCCGATCCTACCGTTGTTGATCGACAAGAAGCTCGCGCGCGAGGCGATGCCGCACGTGGAGTTGCCCCGACACCTGGAGAGCTACCCCGAGGACGCCGCCCAACAAGTTCGCCGTGCCGTCGAATACCACACCGAAGTGTTTGGCCGCGCTCCGTGGGGGATGTGGCCTTCGGAGGGCTCGGTGGCGCAGGCGATGATCCCCGTCGTGGCCGACGCGGGCATCGAGTGGATCGCCACCGACGAGGAGATCCTGGCACACTCGACCGATGGCTGGGTTTCGCGCGACGAGCGCGGACTGGTGCGCAATCCGCAATCGCTGTATCGCCCTTGGCTCGTCGAGGAGGCGGGACATGAATTGGAGATCGTTTTTCGCGATCATGCGCTAAGCGATCACATCGGCTTTCACTATCAGCGCTACGATCCGCAGCAAGCCGTGGACGATCTGGTCAGCAAGTTCGACGCGATCCATCAGTCGACCGTGGCACACGACCGCAACCAGGCGGCGCTGGTGAGCATCATCCTCGATGGCGAGAACTGCTGGGAGTACTACCCCAACGGCGGCGTCGATTTCCTACGCACGCTGTACGGCCGACTGGCAAAGCATCCGCGGATACAAACCACGCGCGTTCGAGATTTCCTGCAAAAGCATCCGGGCACTGACAAAGTCGGACGGTTGTTCGCCGGGAGCTGGATCAGCCACAATTTCGCGATCTGGATCGGCCATCCCGCGTGCAATCGAGCTTGGGACCTGCTGACCGAAACGCGCGCGATGTTGGTCGACGTGACCGAACAGGACGAAACGAAGGCAGCCGAGCTGGAGCGGGCTTGGGAAGAGCTGTACATTGCCGAAGGGAGCGACTGGTTCTGGTGGTTCGATCCCAATCGATCGAGCAGCCAGGACGCGCTATTCGATCAGTTGTTCCGCAAGCATCTTCAGAATGTGTATTTGCTTCTGGGTCGCGATCCGCCGGCAGCGCTGTTGCAGAGCGTCGTTGCTTCGGGGCGCCACGTTCAGCCGTTCTCGCAGCCGACCGGCTTGCTGAGAGTGAAGTTCGACGGTCGCGAAACCTACTTCGAGTGGATCAATGCAGGCGTGTATGCTTCGTCGTCGGCCCGCGGCACGATGTCGATGGCCGAATCCGAGCGGATCGACAAGCTTCGATTCGGCTTTGACGAGCGGCGACTCCTGCTGCGGCTCGACGCTCATGGTCCGGTTCGGCAGCAACTGGCCGACGTCGATACGCTGCGCGTCCGCTTTGTCGACCCTGAGGGTTTCGAGCTGCTGGTCAGCGACCCCAGCAAGGCTGTGCCCGCGGCGCAGTTGTTTCACAATGACGTGCCCCTTAGCGCGGCCGAAATCGTGGCAGCGGCCGACGCGATCCTCGAGATCGCAATACCATGGCGAAGCCTGCGGAAGGCGCCCGAAACGCCATTGGCGTTGTTTGTCGAGTTGCTCCGAGATGAGCAGGTTATCGAGCGCGTTCCGCGCGAGGGGGTCATCGAAACGACGGTTCCCTCGCCCGACTATGAACTGATGATGTGGCAAGCCTGAAACGAAACTGACATGTCCGAGCTGCGCAAAGATCCGATTGTCGGCGGCTGG
>CAZUPX010000476.1:0-5299 GCA_964622155.1 uncultured Planctomycetaceae bacterium
TGGTTGTTCACCGCGGTGTTGACAGCGGCGGTCGGCACGACCCCCTGTGCCGGTGCGGCCGGATCGACCGGCCATGCGGCTGTTGGGCCACTCTGGCCCCAACGCGGCGCCTCGCCCGCGCCGATAGCCGACGGACCCGACGCATCAGGCGTCACAGCGGCAAAGCCGGGCGTACTCGACTCAGGCGACCTGCCCGAACTCCACGCCACGATTCGATCGACCAGGACGGTCTTGACGACATCTGGAAACGCGCTGCCGAAAATGGCCGCCAGAGGCACAATGACCAGGCAGCTCAGCATGACGAAAATGCGAAAGGCCAACACAGTCGAGGATTCCATGGGGGACGCCGTTTGGGACTCGCGCCGCCCGGATTCTTCCGCCTGCGCCGATGGCGGTGGCCGATCCGAGCGTCGTGCGGGGCGGGATCATACCGACCCAAGCGATTTCCCGGCAATGGCAGTCCGGTGTCCGATGGGCTGCTAGCACTTGATAGCGCCGCTGCGAAACTGCGCGTGGCCGGCAACGCCAACCAACCGCTACGAACCCCGAACAACACGCGGCCGGTACGCGGCTTTGACCTCACGGACAAATCGGCGCAGCTCGGCCAGCGGGTCGGCCGCGCTGATGACCGGGTGGCCGATCGCAATCAACTCGGCCCCCTTCGTAGCGGCCCGCACGCCATCCTCGACCAGAAAGCAGCCCACACCAATCGGAATCGACACGGCCCTCTGCACTTCGTCGATCCATTGCGTCGAGTCCTGGGCCGAGTCGCTCTTACGCTGATCGGCGCCATAGTGCAAATAAATCATATGTACGCCCCAGTCGGCGCACTGGCGGGCACGAGCCGACTGGTCTTTGACACCGATCGTGTCGGCCACAACCCACACGCCGGTCTTCTTCGATTCGGCAATTGCGCTCTTGACGGTCTCGTCGGGCGAGTTGGCGCACACGGTCATGATGTGGCCGCCTTGCTCGGCGGTGCGCTGCACGTTTTTCCAGCCCGAGTCCATCGTTTTATAGTCGGCAAGCACCGGGTAATCGGGAAAAGCCCTGACCATGTGGCCGATCGGCGCAACCCCCTGCGAGATGAACAGCGGCGTGCCAATTTCCAGCCAATCGACGCCGGCCTCGATACCGATTCTGGCCATCGCAATCGCCTCCTCGATCGTGGCATAATCCAAGGCGATCTGGATGACGGGAGGTTTCTTGATGTCGAGCGTCAGCTTCACGGCAAGTCCTCGGCAAAGCGGATGGTCCGCATCATAGTCGCCAATTGCACGGAACGAAACGGCCCCTGCTGTGTCCGTCAGAGGTCCCGCTCCAGCGTCAGACAATAGTCCGCAAAGCCCACGGATCGCCAGAATTCGATCGCGATTCGATTGCCGACAAGCACCTCGATGCGGATCCGCCGATCGTATTGCCAGGCGTTTGCAACGAGCCACTCGAAGGCCGACCGTCCGACTCCCTGGCGACGACGTTGCCGACAGACAAACAATTGCCGCAGATAGACATAGTCGTCATCGCGCCGAGAGAGGGCGTAACCGGCCGGGCTGGCGTCGTGATCTTCAAACAAGACCGCCTGGTAGCCACCGGCCAGCCAACTCTCCATTCGCGACTGCAACTCGCTCAGTGACATCGGATTTCGGTGCCCTTCGTCGCGGATGAGTTGCTCGTTCATCTCGGCGAGCACCGCGGCGTCTGCCGCGTTGGCAAATCGGTAGCGCATGTCAAAGCCCATTTTCAAATCAGCGAGACTGACCGGCTCACGGATTGGCAGTGGCCTACGGGCTAGTCTGACCACGCTCGTCATCCGAAGGTTCGACGTCCAGCATTCGAGCCAGCGCACCAAGGGCCACGGTCCACGGCGGCTGTGACGACTGGCAAGTCTCCCACCAGTCGAATAGTTTGTCTGGATCGACCACGGCGGAGGTCCATGCACTCAGTGCTGTGTCAAGCATGGCGGCGTCCAGCCGCGCCAATTCGACTTCTCGGGCAGCCGCCAGCGCCGGAGGGATCATCGCCAGCGGGCCGACCTGAGTCATACGTCCGGGTGGCAGATTGTCATGATACTTGGGCAGATCAAGCTTCAACTGCGACAACAGCCAGCCCAGCCGGACGACTTCGGGCAACTCCGCGAAAGGGTTCGCAAGTACGGCTTCGATCCGAACCGAGTTGTACAGCGGGTGCGCAACACCTCCGCCGCCGAGCACGGGGTGAACCAGGATCACATCGGCCGCGTCGACCAACAGGTCGTCCTCGGCGGCGCGACCGATGGCCGCCATCAGACCTGGCCCGCGGGCCTCCCATTGCTCGCAAATCGGCTTCGACCGCAGCTCCAGCTCGTCCAGCGCGTTGGGGTTGGCATCGGCAAAGGCCGCGAAAAGCGCGATCAGCCTCCGCGCCAACACCGGCGCATCGCCGGCACCGGCCGCCAGACCAAGAGTCTTGATCGTTACAACTTCGGCCAGCCTGGTCGGCGCGTCCAATTGCGTGGAGGCCGGGATCGCATGCTCGAAGAATCGCACCGGCTCAATGCCCAGGCTCGCCAGGTCGCTGCCCAACTGGCTGACCTCCGGGCCAATCGCCTCGGCCGTCTTGCGATCGGCCAGTGGGCGGCCATCGAGCATGGCCGCCGCGGCGTGGAGCGCGCTTGCCGCCGTGCTGACCAGCCAACGCAGCTCGATTCCCATAGAGTCACTCCGATAACGTGCGACGAGTCGTCCGAATTATCCGGCGCATGGTCGAGAATTGCGAGACGCCGCGCCGACTGGTGATGTACACGCCAGCGCCGTCGCCAGGCTCGAACGATCGACGGGTGACCGGGCAGGCGCGACGAAACCATTTTGATCTTTTTCCGGCCGGCTGCGGTTTTGCCATAGCACCAGGTCGACCCAGCGCCAATAATTCGATAGGATAGAGAAGTTGTTTCGCAGTTTGTTTGCGAGGTGGCGGTACGATGCTCGATCAAGAAGTCAGGCGATGGACGGCGACGGACGCCGCCGAACTGTATGACATTGCCCGCTGGGGCAAGGGGTATTTTTCCATCGATGACAACGGGCACGTGCGGGTTCACCCCACCAAAGACCCGGACCATTGCCTCGATTTGAAGCAGCTTGTGGATCGGCTGCAACTGCGCGGCATCGACTTGCCGATCTTGATCCGTTTTGCCGGCATTCTGAAGCACCGCGTCGGCGAAATCCATCAAGCGTTTGCCGGCGCGATCGCCGAGCATCGCTACCAGGGCGACTATTGCTGCGTCTACCCAATCAAGGTCAACCAGCAGCGGCAGGTCGTCGAGGAAGTACTCCGCTTCGGCAAGCCGTATCGGTTTGGGCTTGAGGCGGGTAGCAAACCGGAGCTGTTGGCCGTGCTGGCCATGGCCGACAACGAGACGCCGATCATCTGCAACGGCTTCAAGGATGCCGAGTTCATCGAGATGGCGATGATGGCGCTGAAACTGGGACGCAAGGTCATCCCTGTCGTCGAGAAATACACCGAGCTGGAATTGATCCTCTCGATGGCTCAAAAGTTGGGCGTGCGCCCGATGCTGGGCATGCGGGTCAAACTTGCGGCGCGCGGATCGGGCCGCTGGCAACAGTCGGGTGGATTCCGCTCCAAGTTCGGCCTGACCGTCACCGAAATCCTGCGCGCTCTGGGCGAGCTCAAAGCCGCCGGCATGGAAGATTGCTTCAAGCTGCTGCACTTTCATCTCGGCAGCCAAATCACCAACATTCGCCAAATCAAAGGCGCGCTCAATGAAGCTGTGCGCGTTTACGTTGACCTGGCCCGGCAAGGCGCCGGACTGGCCTTCCTGGACGTTGGCGGCGGATTGGGCGTCGATTACGACGGTTCGCAAACCAACTTCGAGTCCAGCGCCAACTACACCTTGCAGGAATACGCCAACGACGTCGTGTATCACGTGCAAAGCGTGTGCGACGAGGCCGGCGTGACTCACCCGACAATCGTCTCCGAAAGCGGCCGGGCCATTGTGGCCTATCACAGTGCTCTCGTGTTCAGCGTGCTAGGCGTCGCCGGGCAGGGCGAGAACGACGTGCCACTGCAACTGCCCGAAGACGTCGAGCAGCCGCTCCACGACTTGCTCGACACGTACCAGAACCTCACGGTCCGCAACGTACTTGAGGGCTATCACGACGCCAGTCAATCGCTCGACATGGCGATGAACCTGTTCGCCGGTGGATACCTTCCGCTGGTGCAACGCAGCCTGGCCGAAAATCTGTTCTTCGGCATCTGCCACAAGATTCAGCGACTTGTGCGGCAGTTGGACTTCGTGCCGGAGGAACTCGAGGGCCTCGACGCCATGCTCTCGGACACGTACTTCTGCAATTTTTCGTTGTTCCAGTCGATGCCCGACAGTTGGGCGATCAAGCAGTTGTTTCCGGTGATGCCGATTCACCGCCTGAACGAGCGGCCCACGCGGCCGGCCGTGCTGGGCGACATTACTTGCGACTCGGACGGCAAGATCGAGCAGTTCATCGATCGCCGCGATGTGAAGCGCACGCTGCAATTGCACAGCTTCAACGGCGAACCGTATTACTTGGGCGCTTTCCTTTTGGGCGCGTACCAGGAAATCCTCGGCGACATGCACAATTTGTTTGGCGACACCAACGCGGTGCACGTGAGCATGGACGACGATGGTGAAGTCGTGCTGGAGACGGTCATCAAGGGCGACACGGTCCGCGAGGTTTTGGACTATGTCGAGTTCAACGTCGAAGGCCTGATGAGGCAATTTCGCACCTCGGTCGAGCTGGCCGTCCGCGAAGGTCGGATCAGTTACGAAGAAGCCGGCCGATTCCAGAAATTCTACGAAGATGGCCTGCAAGGCTACACCTATCTGGAAGAGCCGCAGGAAATCTAAATAGCCAGTGCTGGCATTGTGGCAACCGCCGTCGCCGCCCCAAATGACCTAGGGAGCTGGCAGCCTTCTTGCTAAACTCCCGCCCCGCCCACCGCACGTTTTTCGCACCGGGGCGGCTGTCATCGTGATTGAGTCTCAACCCTCATTTTGGGCGAATTCCATGCGCTCGATTGCTCGTAGCCTGGCGTCATTGCTCGCGCTGGTCGGCGTTACGCTACAAATATCTCCGGCCGCCGCACAAGTCCGCGCACAACCGCGCACGCCCGAGCGCACAGCCCAGCGCACTCCACCGGGCGACGAACCCACTGCGACAGCCACTGACGCGCCGGCACAACGCACGGCGCCGCGAACCGCCGCTGCAGGCGGTGGCGATCGAACCAAAGCACCGCCGGCCGGTTCCACCAGCGGCCAGCGTTTGCCCCA
>CAZUPX010000477.1:0-5857 GCA_964622155.1 uncultured Planctomycetaceae bacterium
CACGGCGATGAATAGCACGCCGGTTGTGAGCGAGCTGCGCCCCGCGTGTCGCAGCACCAGCCGCTCGGCCATCTGCCCCTCGACTCCCCACAAACGCGTCGTTGGCCAGGCCAGAAGCTTGACCGCTGGCGGCAAGAGCACCGGCATCAACAGCGCCAGCGCCACCAGCGACAACACAACCCCAACAATCGCCGCCCAGATCGGCAAGTCGCCTCGCGCGGCGAAGGTCGCCAAAATGGCCGTCGCCACCAGGCCGGCGATCCCCAACGCCGTCGATCGGCCGTGGCCACGATGGGGCCGCAGCGTCACGACGGGGCGGATGCCCTCCAGTGGTGAAACCTGGCTCGCACGACGTGCCGGATACCAGGCTGCCAAAAGACAGATCGCAGGTCCCAAAATTGCACCCACGGCAATCGCCCATCGCAGGTCGGGCGATTCCGGGAGGTCAGCCTGCAACATGGCGGCCATCGAGCGGGTGAGAAACGACCCGCCATACACTCCCATTGGAATGCCCACAAGCGTGCCGGCAAGCCCCATCAGCAGGGCCTCGCGACACACCATGCCCACCACCTGCCGCCGCGTGGCGCCCACCGCCCGAAAGATCGACAATTGGCGTCGCCGTTCGCTGACGCTCATCAGAAATACGCTCAGTGCGATGAACACCGCGGTCGTGAACGACAGGGCGCTAGCCATGTTCAGGCTTACTTCCGTAAGCAGCAGCGTCTCTTCGGCCAGCCCACTGCGCGCCGACGGCACCTGAGCACGCAGCTCATTGGGCAGCATCGTGTTCGCCTTCTCGATGGCGCGCGCCGTTTGAGTCGAATCTTTGAGAAACACGTGCAGGGCATCGACCTGTCCGGTGGCCTTGAAGATGCGTTGCAACCGATCCAGCGGCGCAAGCATCATGCCCCCTTGGTGCAGCCGCGAGGCATTTTCCAGCGCGAAGAGCCCCACCACCTTCCAGGACTGCATGCGACGGTTGGTGAGCAATCGGATCGAGTCTCCGACCTTCACCTCCAGTCCCTGCGCTAGACCCTCTTCCAACGCGATCTCTTCAGCCGAGTCGGGAAAGCGACCGCCGCGAATATCGAATCCAGAAACCGCCTCGGGCTCGTCCGGCACGATACCAACCGCCAGCACCTTGGCCTTCTTTTTGCTGTCGGTGTAAATGATCGTGGCCTTGTGAAAGATCGGCACGACGGTGCGAACTTCAGGCAGCTCGCGTATCGGCTCGGCAAGCTCTTGTTTGAAGCGACCACCACCGTGGGCGACGACCTCGACGTCGGCGCGGCCGACGAGTGCCTGAAACACCTGCTTGTAGGCGAGGCGCGTCGTGGCGGTGGCCGAGGTGACCGCGACAATCGCGGCCACGGCGACGACCACGCTCAAAAGCGTCAGCAACGAGCGGCCTGGTTGTCGGGTCAGCTCGCGAATCGCGTCCTTCCACGAGTTCATTGCGGCCTCTCGGACATTTCCGCCGCGATTCCCATGCCGTGGCGCGGATCGAAGTCGTCGACGATCAAGCCGTCGCGGACGTAGACGATTCGATCGGCGCGCTGGGCCACCTGCGAATCGTGCGTCACCAGCACGACCGTCTGCCCCTGGTCGTCGACGAGATCTCTCAACAGCGTGATGACGCGATCGCCCGTAGCGCTATCGAGGTTGCCTGTTGGTTCATCGGCCAGAATGATGGCCGGGCGCGTGACCAGCGCACGGGCGATTGCCACGCGCTGCTGTTCGCCGCCGGAAATCTGGCTCGGCAAGTGATCGCGCCGGTCGCCGAGTCCGACGACGTCGAGCATTTCGGCCGCGCGGCGCTCGGCCTCGGCGGCGCTCGTGCCCTCAAGCCGCAGCGGCAGTGCCACGTTTTCGCAGGCCGTGTATATCGGCAGTAGATTGAATTGTTGAAACACGAACCCAATCCGCCGGCGTCGCAGCAAGGTCCGCGCATCGTCGCTCAACCCGGCGACGTTGGTCCCTTCCAGAAACAGCTCGCCTTCGGTGGGTGTTTCCAATGCACCCAGGATATTCAGCAAAGTGCTCTTACCCGAGCCGGATGGCCCCATCACGCCCAGGAACGTGCCGCTCTCGACTTGCAAGTTCACGCCGCGCAGCGCCGTCACGGCGACCTCTGCGTCGTAGACCTTGGTCAGTCGTCGAGCGTCAATGACATGATTCATGAAATTGATCCAAGGTCCCAGTGAACGCGCACCGGCTTGAGGACATCAGGACTCGCGCGACGCTAGCATTTCTTGCGCGCCGGTCTTGTCGCCTTGGGACGTCGCATTCAGTTGAGCAACATACTGGCCGAGTAGCTGCTCGGCGTCAAGCCGCGACAATTGGCGCGGATCCCACTTCAGGCTGATGGACATGCTGCCGGCGTGATTTACCACTGAGAAAGCTGCACGCGTTTGGGGCCTCAGCGGCGGCACCGCCGCCACGCCTCGCAAGACAACGTCGCCCACAACCAGCCCTTGCGGCGAGCGTGCAAACGATGTTCCAAATCGTCGCGTCGGATCCCCGAGATTTGTGAGTACGGCCGTCGCAAAGCAAAAAGGTCGGTTCAAAACAGTTTTCAATAGACCGTTGGATTGCAGTGCTCCGAGCCCGCCGAGAAAATACAGCGACAATCTGCCGCGGCGGACCGCTTCGGTTTCTTCTCGAATCGATTCCAACATCTCCTCCGGCGCATCGCACAAATGGGCGGCGCGTGTCACAAAGGCAAAGCTCATCACGTTGGCCGCGGGCATCGTGTAGTCGGCGGCGGAGCGCAGGTTTTGCGGCATCAAAATGCGCAGCCGGCGCCGCCCCGGCGGCTCGCCGTGATCCGTGTTCCAGCGGCGCATCACCCGGTACAGATCGCGCAGCATAATGTCGTTGGTCGTCGCCCGCGCGGCATGGGCTTTCTCGCGCAGTCTCGAGGTGACCTCCTCGGGGCAGGTCGCCGTGATGAAGGTTGGACGAACGGCCGATTCGGTGGCCTCGACGTTGGCCGAGGGGGCCAACGGCCGCGGCGATTGCAGGAAGAAGCGGAGGCCCTCGCGTGGACCGGCGATCGAATCGCACGCGCGCCGCCACCACGAGCGGTCTCCCAGGCCGGCCTCGCCTCGCCGCGTCAACCGCTGTGGATCGATCGAGCGCGGCGTCACGGCCCGACTGACCGGACAGGACACGGAGTAACCGGCGAACAAGTCGCCGATAAAGCCAAACGAGCCGAGTGCGTCGCCACAGGCGTGGTGGAAGTGCAATAGCACTTTTGTGCAATTGCGACCCTGACGAACCCAAATCCTCAGACCCGACTGCGACGTCAGATCAGCCATCGCACCGTAGCTGTCGTCTAGGGGCGCATCGAGCGACACCCACTGGACCGGCGGCATCTGGTCGGTGAGCACCCAATGCAACGCGCCGCGTCGAGAGGTTTCGACGCGGCAAGTGAACAGCGGATTGCGCGCCAGTGCAAAGGCAAGCGCCGACTCGAACGCGCCGCGGTCGAGGCTCCCCTCGAACTCCAGCTCGATGTCACACATCATCGGGTAGTCGGCCCGTGCGTCAGCCAGCATGAACGATTCCAAAATCGTCAGCGGCAATGGAAACACCGAGGCCATCGATTGCCGAAGCGACGATTGGTGTGGTAAGTCGACGACCGACATGAGGAATTCTCTAGGACCGTTGTCCGCCTGTTGCGGCCAGCGTGTGAAACCTGACAAGACGCCTGCGAAAAAATTGATCCGTCACGGCAGTTGATCGCGAATGATCTTGCCCGTCGGTGTGCGCGGCAACGCGTCGACGAGCGTGACCACCTGCGGCCGCTTGTAGTAGACCAGGTGTTGCTCGCAATGCGCGCGGATGTCGGCCTCCGACACCCCGTTCTCAACCGCCACGGCCGCCTTCACGATTTGAGTGCCGGAGCGATGCTCGCCAGCGTAGACCTTCACTTCCACGACACCTGGTAGCAGCGTAATGGCTTCTTCAACCTCGCACGGCACGACCTTCAGGCCCGAGACGTTGACGACCTCGCTGTCGCGGCCGCGCAAATGAATCGTGCCGTCGTCATCGATCCGCGCCAGGTCACCTGTCTCGAACCAGCCATCGGAGACCGGGTTGGTGATGCGGCCGTGTTCATCCAGGTAGCCGACCATTTGTGAGCTGGAGCGCACGAACAGCTTGCCGCCGTTTTCACCCAGGTCGCCCGTGCCGTCGCACTGCCGAACCTCAACCGCCACGCCGTCCATCGCTGGACCGACGCGGCCGTCAACGTCGCTGCCGTCGGCCCGGGTGGCGACTGAGATGCCGCCGGTCTCCGTCGTGCCATACAGCGGACAGGGAGTGACACCGGTTTTGGCATGAAACTGCTCGGCCGAACGCCGCGGCAAGACGGCCCCAGCCGTCAACAGCCAACGTACCTGGCTGACGTCGGTCTGGCCACCAAATGACAAGACGTCGAGCATGGCGGGCACCGTGGGTACGATGCTGGGTGAGCACTCGGCGAGCGCTCGTTGTATGAGCTTGATGCTGAAGCGGCGAACGCTGACGATGTTCGCGCCGGTCAACAGCGGCACCATGACGCACATTCCATAGCCGTAGGCGTGGCTCATGGGCGGAATCGCGAGAATCGTGTCATCGGCGTCGATCGCCATTGTGGCCGCATAGTGTCTCGCCTCTTCCATGGCGGCAAATCCGGGGCGCAGGGCAATCTTCGGCAACCCGGTCGATCCTGACGTCGGGTGGAGTGGCACGCCGCGCAACTCTGGGCCTGGAAACTCGTTTTCCGAAACGTTGAATCGCATCCAGCGCAATGCGGACTGCTCGCTGAAGCTGATCTCGTCGGCCGAAGTCGAGATTGCACTAACGTCTAGATCCTCGCCAACGTCCGCGGCTAGAAATCGCGCGCCGAATCGCTGTGCGTAGCGATGCAATTCGGCCGGAGGTGTCTTGAAATGGACGACCAGTGGCGACGCATCATTGGCTAGCACGGCCGTCAGCGTGGCGATGAACAATGGCCCATTGGCCAGCGCCACCATCACCCGATCGCCGCTCCCGAGCCCCTGATTGCGCAGAGCCACGGTAAGTGCTTCGCGCGCCCGTGCAAATGCGGCGGGCGACAACACCTCGCCCGCTTCCAAGTCCACGATCGTTCCTCGATAGCGCTCGACGGCATCGAGAATCGGCGCGGGGCTCAAGACGTCAAGCTGGCCTAAGGTTTGAGACACTTGCGAGTCCCCTCCTCCATCCGCTGCAAGCCTTCGTCGATGTCCTGGTGCGTGTGCGCCGTCGACAAGAACATCGGCTCGAACTGGTTGGGATGGAAATACACGCCCGCACGCTGCAAGCAGTGTTGCCAGGTGATGTAGCGGTCGAAGTCGCAATACCGCCGCATGTCACGGTAGTTGGCGATTTCATCAACCTCATCGGTGGTAATCATCACCGAGAGCAGGGGACCCAGATGGTGCACTTGGTGCGGCACGCCGGCGCGGGTCATGATGTCGTCGATGCCTCGGGCCAGCTTGTCGCCGATCTGGTGCAGGTAGCCATAGATTCCATGGCGATCGGCCAACACGCCGTCGACCATCGCCTCGGCCGCGGCCATCACGATGGCATTACCCGAGAACACTCCGCCGTGGAACAACGTGCCGCGGACGATGCGATCCATGATTTCCGCCGACGCGCCGAACGCGCCAACCGGATACCCGCCCCCGACCGCCTTTGAGATGACCGTGATGTCGGGATTGACCAGGTAGTGCTCTTGCGCACCGCCGGCCGCCACACGCATGCCGGTGATCACCTCGTCGAAGATCAGCAGACACTCGTGATCGAGCGTCATTTCGCGGACCGTCTGCAGGTATCCGTCGCGCGGCAG
>CAZUPX010000478.1:0-3507 GCA_964622155.1 uncultured Planctomycetaceae bacterium
CGGCCGACGAGATCCAAGCGCGAAATGATCCGCATAGCATTGGCAATCCGGCTCCTATTACCAACGTCAACGACCACAACCGCGATGGACTGGTCACTTCGATCGATCAGGTTTTGGTGGTCAACAATATGACGACCATCATCACCCAGTTGAAGTTTCTCAATGCGCCCGTGTCACCCACGGCCAATGCTGGCGGGCCGTACTTCGTCGCGGCCGGTCAACCGCTGACGTTGAATGGCTTCGGCACCGACCCGGACCCATCTGCAGTGCTAACCTACAGTTGGGATGTCAATGGCGATGGCGTGTTTAATGACGTGACGACGGCGGCGCCGATGTTGAGTTGGGCCCAGTTGGGCGGACTGGGCATCACCGGGCCCACGGTAATCAATAACCTGCGGGTGCAGGTCTCCGACGGTACCGGCATGACAACCTCTGCTCCGACCTCTCTGCAAGTCTTGGCGCCCGGCTTCGTGGTCGATCGAAAGCTGTTCTACTTGCGATCAACAAAATGGAATGTCACCAACGCCAATTTACCCGGCTTTAGCGACGACAACGCGATCGCGCCCGACAAGTCGGCCTACCTGCCGGGCTCCGGCACATCAACCTTCGCGAACGTCTCGGGCTACAATCGCGGCATCAACGGCATTATGGTTGACCTGTTCAGCCCCCATGGAGCGATCACGGCCAACGACTTCCAGTTCAAGGTCGGAAACAACAACTCCCCAACGACGTGGGCAACCGCTCCTGGACCGACTAGCGTGATCGTGCGCGCCCACGCCGGCGTCAGCGGCTCCGATCGAGTCGAGTTGTTGTGGGCCGACAATGCGATCTCGGGTGTCTGGCTGGAAGTCATCGTTCGAGGCAACGACGCGGTGGGCACGTCGAACACCAACCTCGGCCTGTCCGCCAGTGACGTGTTCTTCTTCGGAAGCGCGCCAGGCGATACGGGCGCCGCCGACGCGAGTGCATTCTCGGTCACGTCGGCCGACGAGATCGCGGCCCGCAATAATCCACATGGCATCGGCAATCCGGCCTCGATCTCCGATGCGACAGACCTTAATCGCGACGGCCTCGTGAATTCGGCCGACCAGATTCTTGCCCGCAATCTCGTCACGAACCTGGTCACTCAGTTGAAGTTTCTCATGGTCGGTGCCGGCGGCCCATTTGCGCCCGGATCATCGAGCGGCGTCGGTGCCGACTTGAAGGCTTCGACTATGGCGAACGATGTGGGAAATCTGGCGGTCGCCGCGGCTGTAGCGGGCCAAGCCCATGTTCTTGTCGTGCCGGCGTCGGCAGACACGGCGACGAACGGTGCGGCGATCCTCACCCCCCAGGCTGTGTCCAACTACTTCCAACGCTTGGGTTCGACGGTCGGGGACGCTCTCGAGATGGCCGCCGCCAACGGGACCTTCGACGTTGCCAGCGGGCTCGACGACGCCGCGGACGCCGTGTTTTACAGAGTTTGGCTTAGGCAGCGGCCTGCCGCCCCGAAGGCGAACAGCGGACCCCGGCTGGGTCGATAAAAGGATTCAAACGGCTTGATGTCAAGTAAAAACAGTGGATAAATAGATGTTATTCCTAGCGATTCGGCCACCTTAATGTGCACCAGTTTTTTTTGAATATTTTTTTCCAATTGCTTGACTAAGGGTTGAAATCGAGTACTATCAGTCCCGTGGCGCCAGATGGGCGAAGACTCCCGTTGGGCCGCGAGTGCCATCATTCCATGCAAAGGAAAAGCTAATGACTCGTACGACACCGCGACTTTTCGCTCTCACTCTTGCAGTGGTCTTTTTTGCTGCGCCGGCAATGGCCGGTCAATTGGCCTCGGATCTGGCCAATAGCTATCAGGCCAGTTGGGCTGGCACCTCCGCGTTCTCTAGCGGAACCCTGAACGGCACCGTCGATTGGGCCGTCTATGGACCTGGCGACGCGCCCGCTGGCTTCGCGGGCTATTTGTTGACTCCCGGCGAATTGATCTACACTTACCAGATCATCAACACCGGACCCGACGTCAGTTCAAGCCTGTCGGTACACGTGGAGAATTCGGCGCACGACATTGGCACGTTCACTGCCGCGCTGATTGACGCCTTCGACGCGCCTTTCTTTTTTGAGATTTCCAGTATTCCCGGCGATGCGGTCTGGTATTTTGGCGGCATAGCGGCTGGCGAGGACTCGACAGGATTGGTGTTCACCAGCCCGAACGTACCGATGTGGGATACCGCGATCGTGCTCGACGGCGGTCAGTCGGATCAAATTGCAGTGCCCTCGACTTCGCCTGTGAACATTCCGGAACCGAGCACTCTTATTTTGGTGCTGTGTGGAAGTGTTGCTGTAACACTTCACAGGCTGCGTCGGTGGGGACGAACGAGTTCGTAATCGTGTGGTGTTAGCTGCGACGTGGTTGATGAGGAATCGAGTTGGCGAGACGATTCGCGGAGGGTTGAAACGAAGTATCAGCGAGTGAGTTGAACGTGCATCGCAAACGGGAGTTTGGCGGGATCCATTGACGCCCCAATCGGCAAACGGAATTTAGAAATGCACACAAAGCAAGGGACACCGTTCCGTGTAGCGATCGCCGTGTTGTTGCTCGCCAATCTGGCGACGGCGGGAGTTTTGACAAGCGATGGCAACGCGCTGCCCGGTTGGTCCGGCTCGATCATCATGTCGGGCACCAACGGCAGCAACATCCTCGAAGCGCAAGTCGACTACGCGGTCTATACCAAAGCCAACTACCTCAGTTCGGGCGACCTCACCGCTTATCTCGGGCACGTTCCGGCCAATCCAGGCTCAGCCGGTCCCAATGACTTTTACATTTATGTCTATCAGATCTTCAACAATCCGGCGGGCGGAGCCGTTGGAAATGTCGGCGTCACACAGATGTCGATAGGTCTCGATCACCTAAACGGGGCGCTTCCTACAAATTCCGGCAGCGTTGGACATGACGTCGGCGCGCCCGCAGTCGGCGCGCCACCGGCGTTTTCGCAGATCATTCCACTCGGGGCTACCGCACCCGACACGAATTTTAAATGGATTTGGACCGGCAGTGGATTTGCCCCTGGCGTAAATTCTGACCTTCTCATTTTCACGAGCCCTTCGTACCCGAAATTCATGCAGGCCACCATGACTGGTACCCTGAGCACGAACGATCAGGATCTGACGCCACGGTTGCCGAGCCCGACGCCCGAACCTGCGACCGCCGTGCTTGCCCTGTTGGGTGGATGCGGGGCGATGGCTGTATGGCGTAGTCGGAGGCGCAGGCAGCGCAAGTGAATTGCATCTTCCTGCCGCGCGAGAGTGGCTGGCGGCCTCGAAGAGACAAACTGCCGCCAGCATTGCTGCAAGTGTGGTAATTCTATGATCGCCAGGCGGTGGTGGACACTTGTGTCGGTCCTGGCCACCGCCTTTGCCTTTTGCCCACCGGCGTTTGCCATTGACCCGGCGAACGTCCTGGTGCTCTACAACTCGGCCAGTCTCGATGGACAGCAAATCGCCAACTACTATCAGCAG
>CAZUPX010000479.1:0-5078 GCA_964622155.1 uncultured Planctomycetaceae bacterium
GCAGATCGGTTCGGGCCCGGTCGAGAGCGCGTGCAAGACCGTGGTCGCCAATCGCCTCAAAGGCAGCGGCATGCGTTGGGGCGAAGACGGCTCGGACGCCGTCTGCCACCTCCGCGCCTTGTACCTCAGCCAGCCCGGCCAATGGGAATCCTTCTGGAAAAATTACCCAAACTAACCACAAACGTGACGCTCACACTCCTAAACTTCTCTATATTCTGAGAAAATCCGCTGGCGAGGGGCGTTGGGAAGTCCACGTGTCCTGTGATGGAAATGAGCGCGGAGACGGTGAGACGTGCCCTTGGCTTGGCTTATCCGCGGGCTCGCCATTTGGCCGCAAGCAGCCGACGCTAATGCACGCTGCCCACATCAGTCAGTTGGGCCAGCCGGCCCTGGGGACATCCTAATGGCTACACCGGCGTTGTGACTCCCTGCCCCAACAAATGTGGGTACAGTCGTCCATTTTAGCTGCCGTCATGGCTGTTCGGCAGAACTGGACAGCCAGGTTGCTTCTTATTAGAGTTTCTTTCGCTAGAGCATGCGGTGGGCCTAACAGCCTGTTGAAAAAGTCATTTTGAGCAGCATGCTAGCTGCAAATTGCCGAGCAAAACCACGCTAGCACTTACCACCTTTGGGCCTTTTTCAACAGGCTGCTAACCCCCAGTCACGGCCCTTGAATCGTGCACGAGTGATGCCTGATGCTTCGAGAACAAGAAGTGACTGGCGATGAATTGGCGTAACCTGCTATGTGCGTTGGGCGGTTGGCCGCGGTCGTTGGCCTTGGTGTTTGGATGCATGGCCGCCCTTGGCGTGGCATGCCCGACGGCGGACGGGGGCGACGCCGAGATTCCATCCACTCGTTTCCTCTGGGGGTTGGACCTGAAAGGTCGAACCCATCGCATCGGCAACGGCGAGGGGTACAAGGCCGTGGCCCTGGTGTTCCTCTCGAGCGAGTGTCCGATTTCGCGCGAGTACGTTCCCGAGCTGAATCGCCTGGCCACCGCTTTTGCTGATCAGCCGGTGAAGTTTCTCGGTGTGATTTGCGAGCCAGGCATCAACCGCGCCCATGCCGTCCAGTTTCAACAGGAGTTCAAGATCGCATTTCCGTTGCTCTTCGACGGGTCTGGCGAGCTGGCCGCTGCATTACAGCCAACGCACGTCCCTCAAGCCTTCGTTCTCGATGCGGCCGCCGAGGTCGTCTATCGCGGTCGCATCGACGATCAGTACGGCGATTTGGGCAAGAAACGCCCGGCGGCGACAAAGCACGACCTGGCCGAGTCAATCGCGGCCGTGCTGGATGACAAAACCGTCGAAGTCGCGAGCACAACGCCCGTCGGTTGCCCTTTGGAGACGACTCGTCTGTGCGCCGTCTCGGTCAACGTGACCTATAACCGCCACATTGCACCGATCTTGCTGGCCAATTGCGTGGAATGTCATCGGCCTGGCGAAGTGGCGCCGTTTTCGCTCCTGACATATGACGACGCCGCGAAGCGGGCCGAGTTTCTCGGCGAGGTGACGCGAGGCCGACTGATGCCGCCGTGGAAGGCCGAAATTGGTCACGGACGTTTTTTGGGTGAGCGCCGCCTGACCGACGCTGAGGTTGCCTTGATCGACGCCTGGGCCAAGGCCGGCGCTCCAGAAGGGGATCCGGCGGATCGGCCGCCACCGCCGAAGTTTGCCAGCGGGTGGCGGCTGGGCAAGCCCGGACTCGAGCTCAAGGCCCCTTCGCCCTTCACGGTTCCGGCCAGTGGCGCGGACATCTTTCAGCATTTCATCATTCCGCTCGACTTGCCGGACGACAAAACGGTGATCGGCTTCGAGTTCCGACCCGGCAATCCGTCAATCGTGCACCACGCCATTCTATTCCTCGACAGTTCGGGCGCGGGGCGGCGCAAGGACGCCGAGACCCCCGAGCCCGGTTACACCACGTTTGGCTCGATCGATATTCCCGTGGCCGGCCTCATCGGCGTGTGGACGCCGGGCATGACGCCGCGATTCTATCCGCAAGGCGCCGGCATGCCGGTGCGCAAAGGCACCGATCTGGTGCTGCAACTGCACGTGCACCCCAGCGGCAAGGAAGAAACCGACCAGTCGTCGGTGGCCCTGTATTTCGCCGACAAGCCGGTCGCGCGAAACATGTCCCGATCGCCGTTTGTCGTCGGCTCAATTTTGATCGACATTCCAGCCGGATCGTCGGATCATACCATTAAGTCCTCGGTCACACTGCCAACCGACGTGACGTTGATTTCGCTGTTGCCGCACATGCACCTGGTCGGCAAGGAGATGAAGCTCACAGCCACGCTTCCCGACGGCAACGTGCAATCGCTGATCTGGATCAGGGATTGGAACTTCTACTGGCAGGACAACTACGTATACCACGAGCCGGTGCGCCTGCCGTCGGGGACCAGGCTGGACGTGATGTGTCGCTACGACAATACCGACGAGAACCCGCTCAACCCCAGTAAGCCGCCAAAGCGCGTGATGTTCGGCAATGGCAGCACCGATGAGATGTGTTTTGGTATCTTCCAGCTCATCGTCGACCATCCCAGCGAGGAGCGGCTTCTGCAAGGCGCCTTGATGAGGACCCTGTTTCGGGACTGGACCACCGCGCAGTTGGATGACGAGGCGCGAACGCACATTCTGGAAGAGGCCGCCAAGCTCTTCGGCGGTGGCCGCCGTCAATTCGAGGGCCTGCTCGGCGGTCGCCGGAGCGAGATACGGGCGGATTAAACAGACAACTCTCGGCCGCTGCGTTTGGCGGGCAAGCCGATCGCTAATGCACGCGCTGGCCCGGCTGTGCACCGGAATCGGGGCTCAATAGAAAAATCTCCTGCCCGCCCGCGCCGGCCGCCACAACCATGCCTTCGCTGATGCCAAAAGTCATCTGTCGCGGGGCCAGGTTGGCCACGCAAATCACCAGTCGGCCCACGAGGCTCGCCGGTTGATAGGCGCTTTTGATGCCGGCGAATACCGTGCGCCGCTCGCTGCCTCCCAACGAAAGCGTGAGCTTAATCAACTTCTTGGCCTTGGGAACTTCCTCGGCCTCGACGACTCGCGCCACGCGCAGATCGACTTTCGTAAAATCGTCGATCGAGATCGTTTCGCCTACCAGGGGCTCGTTTTCCAATGGCTCGGCGCTGTCGGCTGTGACTGACGAGTTCGCGGTTGACTCGGGCACAGGGGATTCGGTCATCGGTTGCTCCTCTCGACTTTCTGCGATCATGGCTTCCACTTGCGCACTCTCCACGCGCTTCATCATGTGGGTGAACTCGTTGATCGGCAGGCCGGCCAGCGGCCGGGCCGCGTCGTCCCAATTTCGAATCGGTTGGCCCAACAATTCTTCGGTTTGTCGCTGCAAGCTGGGCAACACCGGCGCCAGGTAGATTACCAACTGGCGGAACAAATTCAGCGCAATCGAACAACTGGCTTGCAACTCGACGGCGCGATCCACGTTGTCGCGCAGCTTCCAAGGCGCCACGCTGTCGACGTACTGATTGGCCCGGTCGGCCAGCGCCATGATGAGTCGCATGGCGCGGTTGTAGTCACAGTTCTCATACGCGGCGGCGATAGCTTCTCCTTCGGCGGCGGCCCGCTCGAAAAGTCCGCCGTCGTCGGGATAGGTCGCCGAGAAACCAATGGGGCCGAGGAACTTGGCGGTGCGGCTGGCCAGGTTCACAACCTTCCCGACCAGGTCGGCGTTGACCTTGGCCACGAACTCCTCGCGGTTCAAATCCAAATCGTCCAGCCCCGGCCCCAGCTTCGAAGCATAGTAGTATCGCAGGTACGCCGGATTGAGATGGTTCAAGTAAGTTGCCGCGCGGACGAACGTGCCCTTGCTCTTGGACATCTTTTCGCCGTCAACGGTCAAGAATCCGTGGACATGAACCTTGGTCGGCAGGCTGAAACCTGCCGTCTTGAGCATCGCCGGCCAGAAAAGCGTGTGAAAGTATGTGATGTCCTTGCCGATAAAGTGGTGAATCTCAACACCAGCATCGCGCCACCAGCGATCAAAACTTTCTCCCTGCCGTCGGCACCACTCAGCCGTGGACGCGACATAGCCGATCGGCGCGTCGAACCACACGTACCAGTAATTGCCCGGGCTATCGGGAATCTCGAACCCGAAATACGGTGCCGGCCGCGAAACGTCCCAATCGCGCAAGGGCTCGCCCAGAAAGTGTCCCGCTAGATAATTGGCCACTTCACGCTGCAGGCGATTGCCCGTCTGCGTCCAGTCGGCCAGAAACGCGTGCAGTTGCTCGACGTGGACGAACAGGTGCGGGGCCTTGCGCAGCTCAGGGGTCGCGCCCGACAGCGTGCTCCGCGGGTCTTTCAACTCGGTCGGGCTGTAGGCCGCGCCGCACTTGTCGCAACTGTCGCCATACTGATCCGGCGCTCCGCATTTCGGGCAAGTCCCCTTGACGAACCGGTCGGCCAGAAACGTGCCGGCCTCGGGATCATAGAGCTGCGTCACTTCCTGTTGGCTGACCAGGCCACCGGCTCGCAGCGCCGCCCAAAACTCGCCACACAACCGGCGGTTGTCCGCGCTGTGAGTGCTGCCATAGTTGTCGAACTCGATGGCGAACCGCGCGAAGTCGGCTAGATGTGCCTCTTGCATGGCGGCGATCAGGTCCTCCTCGCTGCGCCGCTCCTGCCGCGCGCGAATCATGATCGCCGTGCCGTGCGTGTCGTCGGCACACATATACACGCACTGGTGCCCGCGCAGCTTTTGAAACCGGACCCAAACGTCGGTCTGGATATACTCGACCAGGTGGCCAAGATGGATCGGCCCGTTGGCATACGGCAGCGCCGCGGTCACCAGAATGCGGCGCCGGGGCAACGTCGCGGAAGAGTCGGACGCGTGAGTTTGAGGACTAGTCACTTAGTGCGGCAGGCGGTTGGCAGCGCTCGGGCTGAAGCGTCAAAGGGCCAATTGTACAATCTCGGCCCGAATTGTGTGAGGCCGGATAGTGGCCGAAGGTTCGGCTTAGAACTTCACTCGGTCGATCGCCTTTTCCATGCTGCGGCGGAGCTTCTCGTTGTGATCGTCGATATAGCGGTTCAGGGCGTCCTTGGCCAGGTCT
>CAZUPX010000480.1:0-2823 GCA_964622155.1 uncultured Planctomycetaceae bacterium
CGTCGGCCCGGGTCCAATTGCCGTCGATCAGCCGCCACATCGAGCCCGTCGGGTTCTTGTCTTGCAGGGCCGCTGGCAAGCGGTGCGGTCGCACGTTGTCGTAGCACTGCAATGCAGTGAAACGCGCAAGCGCAGCGGGAATACCGACGGCCGTGAAGCCCGGATGTCCGGTTGCTGGATAAGGTCCGCCGTGGTTCATGGCGGGGCTCACGGCAACGCCGGTCGGCATCTTGTCGTTCAGCAGCCGGCCGACCTTCAATCGCAGTCGCGCGGCGAGTTGGTCGTACAAAACATCGTCGGTGTCACCGCGGTCAGAATAGATACATCCGGTTAGATTACCTTCCAGCGCGCCAACGATTCGGCCGGCCTGTGCGGCGTTTTCGGCAATCACCAGCAGCGAGGCATTGCCAAATGCCTCGGTCTGAAACACGTCGGGCTTGTCAAGAAACTGCCTGCCGGGAATCGACAATAGCGTATTGCCAAATGAGTACCCTTTGCCACCCCCCGGCGTCCCGCCGACCAAGACTTGGGCGCCGGCCGACGCGAGCCGCTCGACACTCGTGACCAGCGTCTGGGCGACCCCTTTGCTCAACAATGTGCCGACAGGCGCGGCGCCGAACTTTCCGATAAGTGTCGCCACGAAATGGTCCGTGTCGGCCCCTGCCAAGAGAATCACCAACCCCGGACTCGTGCAGAACTGGCCGGTGCCCATCAGGCAGCTCGTCGTAAGTTCGGTGGCGATCTCATCGCCTCGGTCCTTGATCGCGGCGGGCAGCACAACTACCGGATTGATGCTCGAAAGTTCCAGATAGATTGGCGTGCCAGCCCGATCGGCGGCAGTTTTGAGCTTCAGGCCTGCCGCGCGACTGCCCGTGTAAGCGGTGGCTCCAACGCGCGTGTCGGCTACCGCTCGGCAGCCGTCGACGTGGCTGGTGCGGTAGATCAGTTGCACCGTCGCGGGATGCAGTCCAGCGCCGCGCGCGGATTGATCGGCCAACAGCGCTAGCATCCGCGTCGTGCCAGGATGCGACGTGTTGGCCTTGGCAATCACAGGGTTGCCGGTGGCGATGGCCGCGGCGAAATCGCCGCCCGAAACGCCATTAAAGGCGAATGGAAAATTATTGGGCCCAAATACCAACACGGTCCCCAACGGTGCGTGACACGAACGGATGCCTAGCTTTGTGTCGATGGTCGGCAGCATCCAGCTTCCGTTGCGTGCCGCGCGAGCCGCTTCGCGCAACTGGCTTGTGGTCCGTGGCAATTCGACGCCCGCCAGGCGCGGCTTGATCGGCAGCGCCGTTTCCGTGTGGGCTATCGCCACCAGCGGCTCGGCATGCCGTTCGATCGCGGCCGCGTAGACCTCAAGGAACTCGGCGATCCGCTCAGGCGACGTTCGCCGCAGTGCGTCGGCTGCGTCGTCGGCGGCCCCTAGCGCCGCTTCAACGTCGCCCCACGAGCTGATCGGATATAAGTCCGCCAGTGGTTCTCTGGCCGCTGGGTTCTCGGCTTGAAAGGTGCCCGAGCAGCGCGAATCACGCCATGCTCCGGCGATCAAAACAGGTTGTACATTCATCATGACTCGACACGCCTCTCGATGGCACGAAAATCACGCAGGCACCAGCCGCATACGGCCGCTGGCGAACATCCGAGTATAATAAGTTAGCGAACACTGGGCATTGGGCGACGATCGGGTGAACATTCTGACCGAGGCACTTATCTGGCTCAGCGAGCACGTCTGGCTCGTCTTGCAAGCGGCCGGCCTGTGGGTACTTCTCTTGGTGGTCACCGTGGCGGCCGTACGCTACTATCTGATCTGGATCCCTGCCGACCACTTCGCCAAGGGCCATAAACCGTTCGATGCCTGGCGAGATTCGCATCCGGCGCTGCGCTGGACGATTCTGATCGGTAAAAATCTGATTGGTGGCACCCTGGCTTTGATCGGCTTGATCATGCTGGTCACGCCGGGCCCGGGTTGGTTCGCATTGCTGTTGGGTTTGTCGATGGTGGACATCCCCGGCAAGCGCGCCGTGGAGCAGCGGATTGTTCAACGGCCCGCGATCCTTGCGTTTGTCAATCGGCTGCGCGCCAAGGCAAGGCAGTCAGCCTTGCAATTCGATCCCAAGCAGCCCGCGACGGAATCGTGATGGCACCCATCGACCCGCGACTGAAATTGTCCCAGCGTGGGTAGTTTTACTGCGAAAAATGTGCTAACATATCGGCACCGATCGATGCTTTCGTTGTGCGCGCTCCTAGCGGCGCGTTATCGTCCAGGCGCGACGCACCTTGAGGGTCATCGTTCCAACGAGCTTGCAGGTGTGCGATGTTGCGGATTCTTGGGTCGGCGCGAACGCTTTGCGGCGGCATGACGCGGCGCGACCTGTTGCGCATCGGCGGGCTGGGATTGGCCGGTATGAGCCTGGCCGATCTGGCCGCCTGGCAGGCCATCAGCGCCAACGAAACGGCGCCGCGCCCCAAATCGTTCGGACGCGCCAAATCGATCATCCTGATCCACTTGTACGGCTCGCCAAGTCAAATCGAGTGGGTCGATCCGAAGCCCAACGCGCCGCTTGAAATCCGCGGAGAGCTTGGCTGCATTCCGTCGAGCCTGCCCGGCCTGCGGGTTTGCGAGCTGTTGCCGAAATTTGCCAAGGTGATGGACCGCACGACGGTTCTTCGCTCGCTCACCCACCCCTATCCGCTGCACGGCGTGGCATTTGCCTTGACCGGCGTGCCGACGCTCGACTTGCCAGCCGAACTTACCCCGCGCGATCCACGGAACTGGCCGTATTTCGGCTCGGTGGTGGACTACGTGGAAGCCATCCG
>CAZUPX010000481.1:0-2477 GCA_964622155.1 uncultured Planctomycetaceae bacterium
GCGCACAACAATCTCGGCGTGGCCCTTTTGAAGCAAGACGAAGCCGGCCGGGCCGTCGCTTGCTTTCGCCGCTCGGTAGAGCTGGCGCCCGATTATGCCGAGGCTCATTTCAACCTGGGCATTGCGCTGGCCCGGCAGGGAAGTGTCGAGGAGTCCGCGACGTGTTACGCTCGCGCGATTTCAATCAAGCCCGACTACGTGGAGGCTCGCTATCGGCTGGCCGGAGCTCTCAGGGATCAAAACAAGCCGGAAGCGTCGCTGGTCTATTACCGGAAATGCGTGTTCCGACAACCGGACAACGCCGACGCTCATCTAGGCCTGGCGATCGCACTATTTCACTTGGGCCGCTGGACCGAGGCATGGCCGCATTACGAGTGGCGGTTCAAGTGTGACGGCGGAACCCAGCCCGAACTGTCGTACCCGCGGTGGACTGGCGCGAATCCATCGGGCCGCACGATCTTGCTGTCGGCTGAGCAAGGGATCGGCGACTCGCTGCAATTCATTCGCTACGCGCCGCTAATCAAAGAGCAAGGTGCTACGGTGATCGTCGAGTGCGAGCCGAGCCTCGTGCGGCTCGCGGAAAGTTGCCCTGGTATTGACCGCGTGGTTCCTCGCGGACAGCCCCATCCGCCGGCCGACTTGCAAGCGATGCTCTTGAGCCTCCCGGGCATTTTCGGCACGACACCCGACAACGTACCCGCCCGTGTCCCGTATCTCGAGCCGGACCCCGAACTGGTCGAGCGTTGGCGGGCCGAGCTGGCGGGCGAAGAAGTATTTCGCGTGGGAATCGCGTGGCAGGGCAATCCCATTCATCCGAAGGATCGCACTCGCTCGATTCCGCTGGTGCAATTCGCGCCGCTGGCGGGCATCGAGGGCGTGCGGCTCTACAGTTTGCAGTTTGGCGCGGGGCGCGAGCAGCTCAGCGCGCCCCACGACTGGCCAATTGTCGATCTGGGAGATCGACTTGGCGATCTTCACAACACCGCTGCGATTGTGCGCAACCTGGATCTGGTCATCACCTGCGACTCGGCGCCGGCACATCTGGCCGGCGCGTTGGGCGCGGGCGTGTGGGTGGCGCTAGCCTTTACGCCCGACTGGCGGTGGATGCTCGACCGGTCCGATAGTCCCTGGTATCCGACGATGCGTCTGTTTCGTCAGACCCGTCGCGGCGATTGGGCGGAAGTCTTTCAACGCATGAAGGAGGAATTGATCACACTTCAAGAAGTATGATTCGCCACGAAGTGACAACCAGGACAAATAAGCACGTCCGAGCCGGTGCGAACTCACACCTTTGGTGCGAGCCGCGGTTCGCATCACAGCTTTTAGTAATCCTCTCTGTTCTTTGTGACGGTTGTGTCTTTTTGGTGAACGATCCGCGAATTCAGTCGCCGGCAACGTGATACAGCCGTCGCAAGATGACGACGAACGGCGGCAGATAAACGATGTCGGAGAAGATGAGCAATACAAAAAATGAAATCGGCACTTTTCCGAGCACGACGTACCCGAGGCCGATCAGCGTGCCCAGCGCCTTGCTCAAGAAACCCAGCAACAAAACATTGCGATTCTCCAGCGGATTGCGCGCCACGATGAGATAGCCGACGCCGAACAGCCCGACCAGAATACCCACCAGTTGCACAAACAACATCAGCTCAGGCTTCGGCAGGCCGAGGATCTTGAATGCCTCGTGATAGAAGACCGTCAGCGTCAAGCCGACCAGCAGGTTGTAGCAGCCGGCAAACACCAGCAGGTAGAACATCCACGGCCGCAATGGAACCATGCGGGTCGTTCTCCTTTTCGACGGACGATACGGAGATTAGCCACCGAACTCGGAGGACACGGAAAAACTTATTCTGCTTAGTCTTGATTCTTTTCCGTCCGCCTCAGTGTCCTCTGAGTTCTCTGTGGCTAATCTTAAGCCTTCGTCGTTCGAGGTCTCATCAAGTTCCGCTTGTCTGGCTCTCGTACTGCTCGGTCCAGGCGACGAGATCGTCGTGGCCTTTGCGATGGCAAAAGTCACCCAGCGATTCGCCTTGCTCTCGAGCTTGCACGAAGTAAGTCAGCAGCGGCACGAGCGAGCGGACGACGTCGGCCGCCGGCACCATGTCCTTGTAAATGAAATTCAAGCGATTGCCCAACAGCCGGCCGCCCACCAGGATCGTGTACCGACCCACGGCCTTGCCGACCAGGCCGATGTCGCAGTTGTAAGGCCGGGCGCAACCGTTGGGGCAGCCGGTCATGCGAAGCGTGAACTTCTCGTCCGACAGTCCCAGCCGCGCCAGCTCAACCTCCAACTGATCGATCATGCCGGGCAGCGCCCGCTCACTCTCGGTGATCGCCAGTCCGCAAGTTGGCCAGGCGACACATGCCATCGACCAGCGGCGTACAGTCGAGATTTCGTCGTGCAACTTCACGCCATGATCGCGGAGGATCGATTCCAGCGTGGGCCGCGCGGCCGGCTCGATATCGGTAAACAAAAT
>CAZUPX010000482.1:0-3517 GCA_964622155.1 uncultured Planctomycetaceae bacterium
GGTACTCTCCAAGTCGTGCAGCAGGTAGGCAATCTCGTGAGATATCAAGTTGTCGTCGCGGCGATGGCGGGCGTGATAGGCTGCCCATCGCATTGCGTGCAACACACTCCGAAGCTACGCCGCCCGGATGAATGAAATTGCCCTGATTGTCTGCATTTTTTCAGCCGCTCTACTCTATTCGTCCGTGGGCCACGCTGGGGCGTCCGGTTATTTGGCGGCCATGACTTTCTTCGGTGTTGCGCCCGAGGATATGCGGCCGGCTGCGCTTGTCTTGAACATCTTGGTCGCCACGATTGCAACCGTTCGATTCTACTGGGCTGGTTGCTTCACTTGGTCGATCTTTTGGCCGTTCGCGGCGGCGTCAGTTCCCTGTGCTTTGATTGGTGGATATTTTCATTTGCCGGGAAACATATTTAAGCCGCTGGTCGGTTGCGTCTTGCTGATCGCGGCCTACCGATTGATCCGCAATCCGGTTGCTGACACGGCAAGACATATTCGCGTTTGGGTCGCGCTCGTTTGTGGGGCAGGAATCGGTTTATTGTCCGGCTTGACGGGCACCGGCGGGGGAATTTTTCTAAGTCCGCTTTTGTTGATTATGGGATGGGCTGAGACAAAACAATCGTGCGGTGTCTCGGCAGCCTTTGTGCTAGTCAATTCCATCGCGGGCATAACCGGGCTAATGGTGCGAACTACGCACGTTCCAAGCGACCTGCCCTACTGGGCAGTTGCAGCGGTGGCGGGTGGTCTAATAGGCTCGGCGCTCGGCAGCCGACGATTCGACAATACCCTACTTCGCCGGCTGTTGGCTGTTGTGTTGATTATTGCGGCGGGCAAGTTGATTTTGACCTAGGACGCACGGCACCGAAGCCGCCAAAAACAGGATCCCTCGCCTTCACTCTTCCTGCTTGGGGGTTTCCTTCGGCGGGATCAGACCCTTCTTCACGTACTCCTCGACGCCAAGCAGCTTGGGATCCTTCGAGTTCTCGCCCTCGATCACCGGCAAGGGGCGATAGTCGAACCATTCGCGGTATGGGATTTTTCCGGGCGGCTCGGGATTGACCACCGCCCCGTTGCCGAACGAGCTCATCCACAAATCCGATTGGTCGGTCAGCTTGCCGTCGGCAAAGCTAAGGTCGTATTTGACACCATAGTGCGGATCGCCCCGCACTGTATTGTCTTCGATGCGGCCAGTGAACACATAGATCAACCCGTGCAACTCGCCTTTGTCGTCGGGCGAGCCCAGGTGAGAATATGCCACCCACTTCTGGTCCTTGTCCACAATCTCCAGCCGCGCTGGCTGGTCGACCCGCTTCTCGCCGCCGGCTTCGTAGAAGTGCTTACTCAGAAAGACGGCGGCCATCATTTCCTTCGAGAACAGATCGTACGTCGTTCCAGGCGCCCGCTCGATCTCCAATCGCAGGTACACGCCGCCCGCGGGCGCCGGGTCGCCAGTCTCGACCGCCTTGTGCGACGCGTCGCAAAGACCGACGCGAAAGATGGCCGTCAAGTAGTTGCCGCTGTTGAACAGCGCCGCGTTGCGTTCGCAATTGCCGCGATAATAGGTGCCGGCGACCTGCTTGGGATGGTCGGGCCGGATTGGCACGGGCGGCGAACCGAAGACCGTTTTGACCCAAGGGTTTTCAAGTCTGGCGCGCATGGCGCGAAGTTGCTCCAACTCGCCGTCAAGTTTCTGCTGGTGGATCAAGATCATCCAGATCGCCGACCCCGCGATCGAAAGCAGCCAAACGACCGACATCTCCCGCGATGATACCCGGCTGCAGAAACGACAAAGCCATTGGATTCGGCCCGTCGTCCAGCGGCGTCCGCTCAAGTATGCCGCCTTCGCGCGAGCGACGGCCAACAGCAGAACCTGGATCACTAAGAACGCGACGGCCAGCGGCACCGCGCGAGTCAATTCGTAGTTGTAGCGATCCGCCATGTCACCCACCGAATTCAGCCAACGCTCGTAGAATGGTCGGCCGGCAGCTTTCGCCGGCAACCCGGCCGACGACCACGGCGTGTCTTGCTCGACCCAGCGCTTGATCATCTCGATGTCGTCGCTCGGCAGTGGGTCATTGTTCTTGGGCATCCGAACCGTGCGGTCGGTGGCCGACACGCGGCGGTATAGTTCATTGGTTTCCAGCGTGCCGCCAAGGATCGGCCTTGCCGAGTCACCACCTGCCTCAGCGAACATCCGCGCGTCGAGCCGCAGACCCCCGCTGCGTTTCTGGGCTCCGTGACACTTAAGGCACCGCGCGGCGAAGATGGGCTCGATGTCACGGCTGAAGTTGATCCCGTCGCCCTTCTCGGTCGCAGCCTGATTGCTTTCGGGCGCGGGCGTTTCGGCCAGGCAGATCGTCTCACTTCTGATTCCGAAATTCACGATCACCAGCGCGAACGCCAGCATTGCCCAGCGGCGCACCTCGATTTGTGGACACGAGCAGGGGTGCATTTCGGCCAGGATTGCCAAAGGAAGGTTCAGCGGAATGGAAACAAACTTGCTTCTTCTGCCATCATACCATTGACCTCCCTTGACGGATAACAGACGCGGCCCTTTTGCACGTCGCGCCGTCGAGTCCTATACTATTTCCTCGACTCGATCGTGCCGCCGCCGAAATCCTCGACATCTGGAGATTGCCGTGAAATGGACAATGATCGTTCTTGGGTTTCTAGTGGCCTCGATGGGCGCCGCCCCGAAAGACGACGCATTGCGCAAGGACCTCCAGCAGCTTCAAGGCACCTGGCTGGTCGACTCGATGGAGATGGACGGCAAATTCATGTCGGACGAGACGCGCAAAAAGATCAAGCTGGTCATCAATGGCGAAAACTTTCGCTTCCACACGGGCGACGACAGCCACGCCGGACTTTACAAGCTCGACCCGTCAAAGGATCAGAAGGAACTCAACATCGTGATTACCGAAGGGGACGAGAAGGGCAAGGTTTACTTGGTGGTGTATAAGTTCGAGGACGGCAAGATGATCCAGTGCATGGAGCTGTCGAATAAAGGTCGCCCCAAGACGTTCACCGGCAAGGCCGGCAGCGGCTGCGCTCTGGAAATCTGGACGCGGGAACAGCCATAGCCCATCTGTGATCCCCGGCCGATGGCCGAATCGAATCCGGTAATACCACCCGCTGATGAAACCGCGCCGGCCAACGCGGCGCTGCCCCGCAACGTGCGTCTGCTGGGCGTGGCAAGTCTCGTCAATGACATCGCCGGCGAGATGATCTTTCCGCTGATCCCGCGATTTTTGATCGGCGAACTGGGTGGTGGCACGGCGTCGTTGGGGGCGGTCGAAGGTGTGGCCGACACCACAGCCAGTGTCGTCAAGCTCTGGTCGGGCAGTCTCTCGGACCGCGCCGGCAAGCGTAAGATATTCGTCGTCAGCGGCTATGCCCTGGCGGCCGTCTCGCGCCCGTTGGTCGCATTGGCCACGGCGCCTTGGCAGGTGCTCGTCGTCCGCTCGACCGATCGGTTTGGCAAAGGCATTCGCGCCGCGCCGCGCGACGCCATGATCGC
>CAZUPX010000483.1:0-2496 GCA_964622155.1 uncultured Planctomycetaceae bacterium
ACACCACCCCAGTCTATTCATCTCCCGCAGATAGCGCCAGAGCCTAATCGTGCACCCGATCCTAGTCGGGGCCCACGAGTCGCACTGTGCCCACGCCCGAAATTGCGGACGAGGAGGGTACGTTCAAGCGCTACGAGACCAGAGCTGGCACGCTACACCGCCGGGTACAGAATGCCTGCTCTTAAACGGCCAGATTGAAGCCAGGATGTCACTCCTCAGCGGCCTCATTGGTGACGATGGACTTGCCGTGCGTCGCCAGTCGTTCCCAGAGTCGTGCGTAAGAATCGGCCGCGCGAATGGCGGCGAGTAAGTCATCCCTCGTCCCCTCGGCGACGCGTCTTCCGTCGCGAATCGAAATTGTTTTTTCGTTCGCGGTCACATCGAGGTTTTGCAGTTCGATTTTGCGGCCAAATTTCTCGACGATCGCCGTTTTGACGGCTGTCGCAGCGTAGTCAATATCGCGGGACATGGTATGGTCGGCTTTCTCCGGAATCGGTCGTCGGGCACCGGCTGCTCGCGGATGGCATGCAGAGCGCCCGGAGAGATTTTCACGGAAGTTTGTCGGTCGAATCAAGTGCGCACCACTGGCGGACGTTCGCTCTGGTGGCGCATTCGGTGGGGCTAAGACTCCCAGGTGGATGGACGCTCTTCGAGTCGTAGGTGGTTGTGCTCAACTCAGAGAATCGTGATAGTCGCCCAAACCATCGCACAGATTGCTGCCCCGCCGACCGCAAGGTACAGCAGCAATTCGGCAAGACCTTTGCCGAACTGGACCGTGTCGATATCTCCGCAATGAGTACACCGCTTGGTGAGTAGCGGATTAGGCTGCCAACACTTCCTGCAATGCACTCGTCTCATAGATCGATTCGCCAAACTTGTCTTCGCACTCTGTTGGCCACCAGGCAGAGCAAGTCATTCGATGAAGGATTCAAGGAACAGATCGACCCTTTCGCGCTCCCTGTCGGTGAATGTGCGGTTGGCGCCAAGTCGACCTATCTCGCTGTAAATGTCGATCAAGTGGTTGAAATAGCTGGATGGGCCGTCAATCATTCCGGACGAGGCGAGCTCCTTCAGTTTCCCTATCCTGGTGATGTCAGCGTGCAAGGTTTCTTTTTCAGGCATGTGACTCCTTCCACCTCTCAGTCGAGAAAATCATCGATGTCATATCGCGGCAGAAGTTCGCTTGGCGAGCGTTGCATGTTACCCACGTTTTCCGTCACTGCTCAGCCTGCCTCAGTTCTTTGCCGCCGGATCGAACAGTTTCAAACCGGTTTCCCCTTCGCTGGCTTTAGGCGATTGATTTTCACTACCTTGAGCCGTGCAGAGCGCGTTCATCACGACTTCGGCGCCGGCGGCGTCCGGCAAGCCCTGCAAAATCCCGAGAAGCCATTTGCCGTCAATGATCGTCGGCATCTTCCAATATTGCAGCAGGCTACCTCGCAGCGCAACAAGGCGATCGTCGTTTCGGGCAACGGTTAGATTTGCCGGGTGCAATTGCAACCGGACGAGCTCAGTCTGAATTGTGTCGAGAAGCATAAATTTCCTTCCGTAGGACCTATTCCGGGCGGCGGCATTGCTGACCAAAACCAGGTGAGTGAGCCATCTTCAGTCCCATAATGTCATGCCCTTGCGTCTACGTTCTGGGGGGGCGGGACATTTGCGCAGGTAGTCGAGCAGGTCGGAAACCTGGGCAGTGGCCAGGGCCACGCAACTATCGGCTCCACCATAATAGATGCGGATCGCTCCGCTCGACTTATCCAAGATCCATCCGCAAGGAAACACTACTCCGTTTACGTCGCCTTGATGCTCGTATGGCATCTCGGGCGCGAAAATCCACTCGTCGCCACGGTGCAACACCCGGCAAGGATCTTCTAAATCCAGCAGAGCCAGCCCCAGGCGGTATAGACAACCTCCGGCGGTCTTCCGCACACCATGGTAGAGGATCAACCAGCCTTCCGGGGTTTCCAGGGGAGGTGGGCTCAAGCCGATCTTGTTGGCGTCCCACCAAGCGCCGCGCCGCGCGTGAAGCAGAACGTGGTGGTCGCCCCAATGAGTCAAGTCGGGCGAGAAGGACAGCCAGATGTGCGCACCCGAACTTCCGGCGGAGACCGGCCGATGAATCATGGCATACCGATTCCCAAATTTGCGCGGGAAAACGGCGGCGTCCTTGTCGGCCGGCGGCATGACGGGACCGAGCCGCGTAAAGGAAATGAAATCCTTGGTTCGCGCCAACGACACAAGCGGCCCACTCGGTGAATAGGCCGTGTAGGCGATAATCCATGCGCCGAGGTCTTCGACCCAAGTCAGCCGCGGGTCTTCCACACCCCAGGCTTCTTCCGAAAAGCTCTCCGGATCCGGAGCGAAGCTGGGCTTAGAGTCAATTTGCCAATTCGATACACCGTCGTTGCTCCGCGCGACCGTGAGGTGGGAATGACCCCGGCGATCCTCGACGCGCACCAACAATATTGTTTCATCTCCGGCCTGGCATGCGCCGGC
>CAZUPX010000484.1:0-8145 GCA_964622155.1 uncultured Planctomycetaceae bacterium
GCCAAGATCCTCGGCATCACCACTGAAGTCCTCGACATCCACGACGGCGAGCTCGAGCCGACGCTCGACAACCGCCGCAAGATCCTGCGCTTGATCCGCGAGTGGAAGGCCGACCTCGTCCTGGCCCATCGGCCCAACGACTACCACCCCGACCACCGCAACGTCGGCATCCTGGTGCAGGACGCGGCGTACATGGTGACCGTGCCGTTCTTCTGCCCCGACACCCCGGCGCTAACGACGAACCCGGCGTTCTTCTACTACTCTGATAGTTTCCAAAGGCCCAATCCGTTCACGGCCGACGTGGCCGTGGCAATCGACGCGGTATTCGACAGGAAGATCGACGCGATCCACTCGTTGCCGTCGCAGGTCTACGAAGGAGGTGCGTCGGGCTCGGAGGAGTTCATGAAGCCAATCCCGAAAGACGCGCCGGGTCGCCGTGCATGGGCCGTCGAGCACCCCGGCAAGCGCTACGCCGCCGTGGCCGACAAGTATCGCGACGCGCTCGTGAAGTGGTACGGCCAGGAACGGGGCAAGGCCGCAAAGTACGCCGAAGCATTCGAAATCTGCGAGTACGGTCGCCGGCCCAGTGCGGAGGAGCTGAAGAAGCTGTTTCCGTTTCTCGCGGAGTGAGCCAGCCAGTTCTACAACCGTCGCGTTTCTAAACGTCCACCAGTTGGCACTGCTCCATCACGACGCGCTCCAGCACGTCAATTACATCCGGATCGTAGTTGGCCGTCTTGTCGGCGCGGAGTTCGGCGATCGCTTCGTCCGGAGTCAGACTCTCGCCGGCTCGGGCGACCGAGAGCGCGTCGTACGCTCGGCAAACGCGAAGTATCTGGGCGCCGACCGGCACATCGGTGGCGCCGCGCTCTTGCAGCGAGGCCAAGAGTGCCGGCTCCTGATTGACCAGAATGGGCAGCGCCCCACGGAGAACGACGCCGAGCGAGTGAACCAGGTCGGTGCCGTGGAAGCTGAAGTCGTCAGAGTTGCCACGGCCTTCGAGATTGTGAACGGCCTTGCTGATGACCTTGGTCGTGATCTCGATTCGGCTAAAGCTTTGCATCAACGCCGCCACGCGAATGTCATCAATGCTCCTCGACGATAACCTCATTTCCAGGGCCGTCTGCTGGCTGAGCTTGACCACGCGGGCCGTGGCGGCGTTGAGCTGCGTGTTGCCACCTTGCAGGTACTTGGCCAACACTTCCACGACGCCGACATAGGCCTCGTGCAGCTCCTTGGCCTGCGCGATTCGCTCGTCGCTGAGCGTGCCGACCAGGATCGCGGTCAGGCACAATGTGGCTCCCCATACCGTGACCGTCAGCCCGATCGCTAACGGCGAGACATCGACCGAAAACTCATTGAGCTGTAGTGCGCAAACCAGCGAGGTGGTCATCACGCAAAACACGGCGAGGATACCGGTCGAGTAGCGCCCCAGAAAGAATCCGCCCAGCACGATCGGCAGGTAGAACAGATTGAGCGTGACGAACTTATAGCCTTCGGTCTTGTAGACCAGAACCGTCAAGGCGACGGCGATCACGATCAGTATGTACTCCAGAACAAGCCGTTCTCGTTTCATCTCGCGCGACATGCGTAGCTTCCTGAGTTTGAAGTTTATTGCGCCGGCCCCGGCCGCTGGGGCGAGGACTCGGGTTCGAAGTATCGCGATGTGCCTGCCATCGCGAAATCGTTGTCGATGACGTATTGCGACACACCCGAGAGCGGCGAGAAACCGGTTGTCGCGGCGGATTCTTTTTTGGACGCTCGGGCGGGGGTATCAAACTGTTCCGAAATCTGCAGGAAGCGGTTGTGAATCTGCAGAAACACGTCGACAACCCGCGAGTCGAAGTGCGTGCCGGCCGCCTCGGCGATCAGTGCCACGCACTCGTCGTGCGGCAGGGCGTTTTTGTACACGCGCTTCTGCGACAGCGCGTCGTACACATCGGCCAGCGCCACGATGCGGGCCGACAGCGGAATCTGCTCGCCCGACAGGCCCAGAGGGTAGCCCCCACCGTCCCATTGCTCATGGTGGGCCGACGAAATCTCGCGCGCCATTTGCAGGAAATTGGACGATCCAAGGCGGCGCTCAATTTCCATCAAGCATTCCTCGCCGATCTGCGTATGCCGCTGCATGCGGGCCCGCTCTTCGGCCGTCAGTAGGCCGGGCTTCCGCAAGATTGAGTCCTCGACGCCCACCTTGCCGATGTCGTGTAACGCCGAGCTGAGGCCGATGAGCTGGACGAAGCCGGGGGTGATCTGGTCGCGAAATTCGGGACACGGCCGCAAGGCCGCGGCCAGCGCCGAAGAATAATGAGCGATGCGTTCCAGGTGACTGCCGGTGTCCGCGTCGCGCGAGTCCGAAAGTTTGGCAAGGCCGAAGATGACCGTCTCTTGCGTGCGCACCAGAGCCTGGGCTTGCCGCAGGGCCTCAACCTCTGGCTGCGCGGCCACACGGGATTGCTCCTGAGTGCAGTAGCTGATGATCATCGATACAGTGGCCGCTTGCAGCGCGATCGTCCACAACAAGGTGATGCCGCCGGCCATCCACATCGCGCTTTCGACGGCCGCGGAGCTGACTTTCTGGGCGTCGGCCGATCGGGTCATAAGAACATAGCCGTCGCGCGAAGGTAGACCCTGCGCCAGGGCAATCTGAGTCTGACCGTCGGGCAGCTTGACGTTGCCTCGAATCGGGTCGCCAAACGCGCCCCAGGAGGCACTCGCGCGGGTTAACTTCAATGGACCCTTGGCGTCAGAAGCAAGCGACTTGTCGGCCAGATCGCTCGTGGCCGTGACGTTCCCCGAGGCGTCTAAGACGAGCAGCTCTCCGTCGTCCGCGTCACGGGTTATCTCCCAGTGAGCAAACAAGCTTCGCAGTGCTTGAGGATCGCGCTTCAGCCACGCCAGATCGTGGCCGTCGAGTTCGGCGCACAAAACTTGCAGTTGCCGTGCAAGTTCGATGCGTGCTTCGTCCTGCTGTGCTTGCGCCAAGGCGGAGGAGACATACAAGTGGTAGATGCTCAAGCCGACCGCAACGCACCCAAGTTGCGCCAATAAAATCAATGCGAACAGGCGTCGCGTTTTGACTCGCATATGCCAGACATACTGAGAGCGTAGGCCAATCGATCGCCGGATTGAGCCGCCGCGCGACGGTACTTTATCTCAGAGCGAGGTTCGATTAGGTGGCCTAAGAAGTGGCGTCGCGCGACGCTGCTCAGCAAGAATACGTCGCCTTGGGGTGGATAAGGGTCCACCTGACGCCGAACAGCAGCCGCGGCCATCCTTACGATCCGCACACACGGAATTACCCGGTTGTGCGGCTATCGCTGAACGCCTTTGGCCGGCGCCGGCGCGCGCGAGGTGCCGCTCGATGGGGCACGACGATTCAGCTCCGCGAGTACCTGTGGCGTGATCTCGGCGCTGCGCTGGTAAACGATCAGCTTTTGGATTTCAGCGGCCACGGCCTGGCGGTCGGGGAACTCAGTCGGGCTCGGCTCATAGCGCAGGATCAGAGGCACCCCCGTCGCGGTGGCATAGCGTGTCAACTCTTCGCGAATCTCGCGTGCCAGCGAGTGATAGACTTTTGCCTCGCCGTCAGCGGCTTCATCGCGCAACCGCTTGCCGTGCAGCTCGAAGTCGGCCCGCTTTTTCATCAGGTCCTGTTCCGCTTTTTTACGCTCAGGGCCCGGCGGCATTTTACGCACCTGCTCGGTGATCGCGTTGCCCGTGTCGCTTTCCTTCTTCAATGTGGCGCCGCTTTGCTCGTACTGCGCCTTCATGGCCTCGATGGACTGTTTGACGCGATGTGAGTTCAGGCTGATGGATGCCACATCCACAAGCGCCACGCCGCTCGGCGGGGAAGACGAACTCGGCGCACGTTGCGCCCACAGCGCCGAGACAATCAAGAGTCCCCCGCCGATGCCGCCGAGTGCCGCCGCAGCTAACGACTTGTTCATGCTCAAGCGCTCCTTGCGCGTTGATGTCCGCATTGCTGTCAATCGAATGTGCCAAGCGCGCCACGGTTGTCGCGGTGCGATCGGGCACGGATTGTCCCCGGAAGTTCAAAATGGGTAAAGGCCAATTAACTCTGCCGCCTGCGAAGCTGGCAAAGGATGCGCAAGCATTTTCAGCGATAACGAAAATTTGTTGCCCATGATTTGCCGCACCGCTATCTTGGCTTGTATGAGCTTCCAAGCTCGTTGTTGATCGCCGGAACAGAGAACGACCCATGCAAGTCATGCAATTTCGACGCCGCACTTGCGCGCGGCGAGCCAGCTCACGCGGTGACTCAAACCGCATCATGTCGCTTCACGTCGAACCGCTCGAAGCGCGTGCCCTGT
Source organism: uncultured Planctomycetaceae bacterium (assembly GCA_964622155.1). Taxonomy (GTDB): domain Bacteria; phylum Planctomycetota; class Planctomycetia; order Pirellulales; family PALSA-1355; genus CAZUPX01. The sequence goes on from CAZUPX010000484.1 coordinate 4,335, forward strand.
TGTCGGCCAGCTCGCTATTGGACGAGTTGACGGCGCAGCCGTTTTCCTTTTCGACTTTGGCCGGCGTAACGAATACAACGCCGCGCGGTTATACGCCCAGCCAGATCGGCAGGGCTTACGGATTTGATCAGATCTCGTTCAATGGCGGCAGCGTGAAGGGGGACGGCCGAGGTCAGACAATCGCCATCGTGGCCGCCTACGATCATCCCAACGTCTTTGCGGATTTGCAGGTGTTCGATCGGACGTTCGGGCTACCCGATCCGCCTGGCTTCAAGAAGGTCAATCAATTCGGTGGCACTTCCATGCCGGCCGTCAACGCGGCCTGGGCGCAGGAAATCGCGCTCGACGTCCAATGGGCCCACGCGATAGCGCCGGCGGCCAACATTCTGCTTGTCGAAGCCAACACGGCTTCGCTGTCCGACTTGTTGGCCGCGGTCGACACGGCTCGTAACACGCCCGGTGTGTCGGTCGTCTCGATGAGCTGGGGCACGGGCGAGTTCTCGGGCCAAGGTGTGTACGATCGATACTTTACCACGCCCGCGGGGCACACGCCGATCACGTTTATCGCCGCGGCGGGGGACAGTGGCGCGCAGGCCGTTTGGCCGGCCATTTCGTCAAATGTAATTTCCGTTGGCGGTACGTCTCTGTCGACATCGAGCAGCGGATACTCGAGTGAGTCGGCCTGGAGCGGCAGCGGTGGCGGGTATAGTCAGTTTGTGTCGCAGCCGAGCTATCAGCGCGGCGTGCAATCGAGCGGCGCGCGATCCAGCCCCGATGTCAGCATGGTCGCAAACCCAAACACCGGTGTGGCGATCTACGACAGCCTTGGCATTTCGGGCCGCAGCGGATGGTTTCAAATTGGCGGCACCAGCGCCGGCGCGCCGCAATGGGCGGCGCTGGTGGCGATCGTAGACCAAGGTCGCGCTCTCTCGGGTCAGCCGCTCTTGGGCGATGGCCACGCCGCGTTGTACAGCCTGGTCAGCACCGACTTTCACGACGTCACGGTTGGTTCGAACGGCAATCGCGCCACGACCGGATACGACCTGGTCACGGGTCGCGGCACTCCGATTGCAAACGCAATCGTGCGCGACCTGGTGGCCACCAGCACCGCGAGTACGACCAATCCGACGCCGACCCCGGTTGCCAAGCCAACTCCAACCCCTGTTCCGACTGCGCCCCAGTATCGTTACCAGCTCGTTTATTCGAATAAGCGCTGGTATGTCGTTCGCATCGTCGCCAACGCCGTGACGGACGATGCCCACGATCAATCGATCAATCGGGTGGCGGCTTCATTGGCGGCGGATTCCACGAGGCGTCCGACCGCGGCCATGAGCGAACCGGGCCGCTTGGCCGTCGACCAGGACACATTGCCCGCGACCTTGGCGAGCGCCGCGCGACTGATTAGTCCAAGCACCAGCCCTCGACGTGCCGGCGGTAAGCTTGCGCCGCGACCGGCCGACGACGAAGGGGAATCTGACTCGATCGCCACCGATGAGGGAAACGCAGCGGAGGATCGCGCCGCTCGGCCAGCGCCAGCGCCGCTTGGCGCCGAAAGCCGCGTGGATGAATCCGACGACCAGCCTCAGCCCGAACCTATGGACGAGGGGGCCAGCTTGCCACAGGATGCGAGCCGCCCTGAGATCGATCTGAGAGCGGTCGCGACGCCCTTGGAGAGTGAGGTGGTCGACCTGTGCCTGGAGCCGCTGGTTGCGTTGGGTGATCAACTGGCGCGGCAGTGGGAGGCCGATCTGACAGTGTTGTCGGTCGCGCTGGCAGTCGTCGCCTACCGCGGTCGACGGCACGCTTCCGGCGACCCGCCGCGCGTCGCGTCGCCCCGGCGAATTTGCCGCTTGAAACGTGATTGAAGGGCACGCCCCTGGCCAGGGCCGATAGTCCCGGCGAGTCCTGTCCGAGCGCCGCCGGCCTCACAGAGGCCGGCTACGGCAGGCCGCGGGCGTCACTGAGGCCGGCTTCGGTCGAGTGCGCTTTTGGCATGACGCGCATCGTGGAACCAAATGCAGGTTAGAATGATCCATGGGAGGAATCCAAATAAAACCTTGCTGGATCCAAAACGCTTCAGCGGCATTCGCACCACGAATTCCGCAGCCCTGTGGTTCCAGAGCGCTACGCATTCGCGGAGGACCGGTTTAGAATGCCGCATCCCTGGCACGATATCTCGCCCGACGACAACCTGCCGCGCGAGTTCATGGCCGTGATCGAGGAGTCGCTGGCACTTTATCAGGCAAAAGTGCATCGCAAACCCTGTGGTTCGTCGTAGCCCGTTGTATCTCGCCCTCGCTTTCAACGCCATGTCAAGTCGCTCGACGGAAGCCCAGACCTACGACGCGGTGCCTTTCCCGGCTCAGCCGGTGCCGCCCAGCGATCCCGATCGGCTGGCCGCGGTGGCAATGCTGTTTGGCATGCGGCCGCAGCGGGTGGATCGGGCGCGAGTGCTTGAGCTGGGGTGCGCTTCGGGCGGCAATCTGCTCCCTTTGGCCGAGAGGTTCCCCGACAGCACATTCGTGGGCATCGATTTCTCCGAAGTGCAGATTGGCACGGCCCGCCAGGGCGCCCAAGCGCTGGGATTGGTCAACGTCGAGCTGCGGGCCGCGAGCATTTTGGACGTCGACGAGCGGCTAGGTACGTTCGACTACATCATTGCGCATGGCTTTTACTCATGGGTGAGCCCGGAAATTCAGAAACAGATGCTCTCGCTTTGCAAGAGCCTGCTGGCCCCGCAGGGCGTGGCCTATGCGAGCTACAACACCTATCCCGGCTGGTGCCTGCCGAACGTCGTGCGGGAACTGGTGTGCGAGTACACGTCGCCCGACGAGCCGATCAAGCACCGGCTGATCGAGGCCCGCAAGCTGCTTGGTTTCTTCTCCGAGGCGATGCGGGCCGACGCGACGCCGTACGCCCAGCTACTGCGAGGCGAGATCGACCGCGTGCTTGAAAGCCCCGACGGATACTTGGCGCACGAGCACTTGGGCGAACACAACGATCCGGTCTATTTTCACGAGTTTGTCGATCGGGCGGCGGCGCAAGGATTGCAATACGTCGGCGATTCGCTGCTGCACACGATGTTCGTCGCCAATCTCGGCGAGGTTGCCGAACGGGGCCTGCTGCCTCTGGCGCGCGACGCGATTTCGGCGGAGCAGCATATCGATCTCGTGCGCAACCGTGCGTTTCGCATGAGCCTCTTGTGCCACGACAGTGTGACGCTGGCGCGCCAGTTGGGACCGGAGTGTTTGCGAGGGTTGTACTTCTCCGGCAAGTTTCGCGTCGAAGATTCCGCCGCCGATCTCTGCTCGTCGGCCGACCAGCAATTCGTCACCCGCGGCAGCGCGGTCATCACCAGCGGACTGCCGGTTGTCAAAATAGCGCTGGACGAGTTGGGCCGCCGATGGCCGGTCTCCGTGTCGCTCGATGGGCTGGTCGACGCCGTGGCGCGGCGCCTGTCGAGCGAGTCTATGGCGCTGGCCACTGCGCATCGCGAGATACTCGAGCGACACCTCTTGGAATCACTGCGGTCCGGATATATCCAGGCTCACAGCCAGCCAGATTCGTTTGTGGCCACGGTCAGCCAGCGCCCGCGGGCCAACCGCTTGGCGCGGGCCCAGGCCCAAACATCGGCCAGTGTCACCAATCGCCGCCACGAGATGGTGCGGCTCGACGAGGTCTCGCAAAACCTGTTGCGCTACCTCGACGGCGAGCACGATCGCGCGGCGCTGGTCGAGGTGCTGTTGGGCGCGGTGGATCGCGGACAGCTTTCGATCCTGGTGAACGGAATGCCGATCCAGCGCGGCGCGCC
>CAZUPX010000485.1:0-2994 GCA_964622155.1 uncultured Planctomycetaceae bacterium
AACAGGATGGCATGTCGGATCGCGCTGATCATTTCTCGTTGCTGCGTGGTGAACTCATACCAGAACGGGTCTCTAAGGCCGCAGCCCGTGCCGAAGTAATGCATGAGCCAGGCGATGTCGTCGGCCTCGAGCCGCTCTCGCCTCGCTCGATCAGCGCACGCCGGAATGACGACTTCTTTCGCCGCTGCCCGTTGGGCTCGCTTGCGTTCGACATCGCGCTCGCGTTCCGACGCACCGCCGGTGAGCTTGTCGAGAACGGCAAGCTGCTTACGCAGGGACTTGGCTTTTTCTTGGGCTTCACGACGAAGTTGGGACACACGCGCATCTCTCCGTTAGTTCCGCCCGACGGCTAGCCCAAACGCAACACGTTGGCCCACGTCGCGACCGTGGGGCGAAGGTGGCCCCGAACTAGCCAATCCGGGCGTCGATCGCCACGCGGCCAACACGTCGCCGGTCTCCGCCGCTAAGGAAAACCTCGACGATTTCCGGCGGAAAAGAAGCTGTCGAATTCTGCCGGAATGTAACCCGACCGCGCTTGATGTTCCGCGCGACGCATGGCTCATGTGTGACTGTCCGAACGCAACTAGGCCACGAACGCAAAGGAGCACGCGATGAACGCAGAGACCTCGAAGGCGATTCACGAGGCGATCAAAAAGCTCAAGCGGATTAAGCAGATCGCCAATAGCAACAACTTCGATCGCGACCACCGGTGGAACATCGAACGCCTCGCCAACGAAGCACTCGAGTCGCTGGACGCAGTCGGTTTCCCCAAGGCCTAACCCATCACAATCAACAACAGGAGCCAAACGATGCACGCGAGCAACGACGACCGGATGAGCGGGGCGGTTGACCAGGAGACTTTCGAGAAGGTGATCCGCGACAACCTGTCGCCGGAGAGCGTAGCCACAATCATCGCCTTCCTGCAGCCGGCCGCGTTCTACAAGCCGGCCAACGAGGAAGCGATCAACGGGCTTCGCCAAGCGGAATGGCTGGCCGACACGCTCACTGACATGTTGGGCGTCGACGAGGTCAACCGCCTGTTTGAAGAGCTGGGCCTGTAAGCCGAAACGCCGGTTCGCCCGGCGTCGTTCGCGGGTGGTTCCGCGAGCCTGAGGATGGCAGCCAACCCATCGCACCCGTTTTCGAGGAGACGAATCATGGCTACGAAGAAAGCCCCCAAGAAGCCCGCCGCGAAATCCAAGACCACCAAGGCGAAACCCGCTCCTGCCAAGAAGGCGAAGGCCTCGGGCAATGCCAAGCCGAAGAAGCTCAGCGCGCTGGATGCCGCCGCGCAAGTCCTGGCCGCGTCGAAGGAGCCGCTTAACGCCAAGCAGATGATCGACGCGATGGCGGCGAAAGGCTTGTGGTCCAGCCCCGGCGGCAAGACGCCTGCGGCTACGCTCTATTCCGCGATTATCAGGGAGGTCGGAACCAAGGGCAAAGAAGCCCGTTTCAAGAAAACCGATCGCGGCCACTTCGCCGCCAACGGCTAGGCCCCGCCCAGGGTTCCGCCCCAACGCCCCACGTCGCAAACGTCGGGGCGTTTTCTCGTTGGTGGCGTCCGTGGCCAAGGCGGGCCACCGGCCGCGACACGGGCCAAACGTCGCGTTCACGTGGCGGCCTCCTGTACTCGTTCCGCTTTCTGTCCCGTGAACTTCTCCCAGCGCTCGACGATCACGTCGCAGTAGAGCGAGTCGAGTTCCATGAGGAACGCGTGCCGGCCGGTCTGCTCGGCGGCCATCAACGTGCTACCGCTGCCGCCGAACAGGTCCAAGACGTTCTCGCCCGAGCGGGATGAATACCGCATCGCTCTGGCGGCGAGCTCGACCGGCTTCTCGGTGAGATGCACCATGCTCTGCGGGTTGATCTTCTTGATGCTCCATACGTCAACGGCGTTGGCCGGCCCGAGGTAGACGTGCGCGGCGCCTTCGCGCCAACCATAGAAGCACCACTCGTGGTTGCCCATGAAGTCCTTGCGGGTCAGCACGGGGTGCTCCTTCACCCAGATAATCGCCTGTGAGAAATAGAGTTCGCAGGCCTTCATTACCGGGGGGTAGTTGGCGCAGTTCGCATACCCGCCCCAGATATAGAACACGCGGCCGGGCTGCAGCACGCGGGCGATGTTGCCGAACCAGGCGGCGAGCAGCTCATCGAACGCTGCGTCCGTCACAAAGTCGTTAGCGAGCGGACGATCCTTGGCCCGCAGCTTCTTGCCGGTGGGTTTGGACTTCTCAGGGTGCCGCGCCAGATCCAGCGACTGGTGATGCTTGGGGCCGGCGAACGAGCTCAGGCCGGCCGCGATCGCATTATTGCTGCGGGGCTCGACTTTGACGTTGTACGGCGGGTCGGTGTTCACCAAGTGGATCACGGCGCCGTCGAGCAGCCGATCCACATCGTCGGGCTTGCTGGAGTCACCGCATAGCAACCGATGGTTCCCCAAGATCCACAGGTCACCCGGCTGCGTGGTCGCTTCGTCGGGTGGTGCAGGAACCTCGTCCTCGATGATCTCGACACCATCGTCTTGCAGGCCGGCCTCGTCAGCCAGTTCCGCCAGCATCTGCTGGAGTGCCTCGCTATCGACATCGATCTGGCGCAGCAGCTCTTTCAGCTTCTCCGGGTCGGTTTCGGCCATCGCGGAAAGCGGATCGAACGTGGCCAGCAGCTTTGCAGCCTCCTTCTCGTCGACATCGAGCACCAGGACGGGCCACTCGCTGTCGGGCGACACGTCGGCACGCAAGTGGCCATCGATGAGCTGCAACCCCGCCGGCGTCTCGCGCACGAGCAGCGCATCGGCGATCCCAACCTCGGCCAGGATGCCGCGCATTGCGTCTTGCTGCGCTTTTGGATGCGTTCGCCAGTTCGCGGGATTCGGCAGGATTTCGCTGGCTTTGACGCGGCGTAGTTCTTTAATGCGGTCACGGAGCTTCATGTTTGGGTTCCAGACGGACGGACTATGTCTTGCGGGGCCGAGCGGGGCGTGGGAAACCATGCGCG
>CAZUPX010000486.1:0-2797 GCA_964622155.1 uncultured Planctomycetaceae bacterium
GGGTGGTGGGGGACTGGCCGACCTTCTGCGTCCACTCGATTGCACCGCCGCGTCGATCGAGCTTGAGCAACAGCAGGTCTTCGCCCTGTTGGGTGGTGACGAACACCGTGTCACCCCAGATGGCCGGCGTGCTGGTGCCCCACTCAGGCAGTGCGGTTTTCCAGGCGATGCCGGAGTCGGCGCTCCAATTCAACGGAACCGAGGCGTCGACGCTCGTGCTGTCACCGCGCGGCCCTCGCCACTGCGGCCAATTCTCGGCGCGGAGTAAAGGAGCAGCAGTTGCCGCAGCAAGGGCAAGGACGGCGATCGCTCGACGGATGATCGAGTTGAAGATGCATCGCTTCATTGACGCGTTCCGGGTCTATGAGCGCGAGGGAAAGACAGGGCCCGAGCAAACGCGCAATGTACAGTTTGTCGATGGCCTTCGCGAGTGGTCAGGAGCCGGGGTAGTGGTACAGCCTGAACCCGTTCAAGGCAAAACGTATCGCGGGCGGGGCTGTCTTCCTTCATGACCAAAACACATCGGAAGCAATCGCCCAAACAAGGAGAACGACCAGGCCTCCAATAATGACCGCCTCCCGCGTTCTTTGCATGAGCACACCAACTGCAAGACAGGCCGACACTACAGCTCCAAGCATTAGCAGCCATCCATACGCGCGGCTCAACAAATGATCGCGGCCGCCGACGTACAATCGCGTTGTCGCGGCGAAACACGCTGCCATCCAGAACGTCGCAATCAGTACGCGCTTAATCGTGAATTGAAATCGCAGTTCGTCCATGCCCACGATTCTACCAGTCCGTGGTTTGGCGGGACAAAGGGGAACCGTCGTGCGTGCACATTCTACCCCAGCGGCACCTTGTAGGGCGTCCCGGCGACTTCCCGCACGTAGCGAGGCACGGCGTAGCCGCTGAGCCGGCGGCGCAACTCGGCGACAAGCTTGCGACCGCGGCTCACGTCGACTTCGAAATGCGCCGCGCCGGCTACTCTGTCCAACTGGTGTAAGTAGTAGGGCTGCACGCGCAGGTCAACCAGCCGTTCGCACAGTTCCGCGAGCACGTCGGCGTCGTCATTCACGCCGCGCAACAGGACCGATTGATTCAAGAGCATGATGCCAGCATCGGCCATGCGCGAAAGGGCCTCCGCCACCGTATCGTCCAGCTCGCGCGGATGATTGGCGTGAATGACGACGACGGGCACGAGCCGCGTCGCGCGCAGCCAATCGAGCAGTTCGTCCGTCACGCGCTCGGGGATCATGATGGGCAATCGAGTGTGAATGCGCAGCCGGCGCACGTGGCCGATCGCCGCCAATCGCCGCGCCAACTCGGCCAGGTGCTTGTCTACGAGCGTCAACGGATCGCCCCCGCTTAAGATCACTTCGTGCGTGGTGCTGTCATCGGCGATGTGCTGAATTGCTGGCTCCCAATCGCTCGGCGAACGCGGGCCTGGTGAATAGGGAAAGTGGCGGCGGAAGCAGTATCGGCAATGGACGGCGCAAGCTGGGGTTGTTACCATCAGAACCCTGGATTGATACTTGTGCAGCAAGCCCGGCTGACGCGTGGCGGCACGCTCGTTCAGGGGATCGGCGCTATAACCGCGTGGCGTGGATTGCTCGACGTCCAACGGAAGGACTTGGCGCAACAGCGGATCGTGGACGTCTCCGGGTCGCATACGGGCGATATAGCCGCGCGGGGCCAGCAGCGGGAAGTCGCGGACCGCCGCTGCCGCCGCAGAGGCATAACCGCTCGGCAATCCCAGCAGCCGGCACAGCTCACCGGCGTCGCGCACCGCATCTTTCAGGGCTTCCTGCCAGGTGCGATAGCGCGGTACAAAGACCGGCCCAGGAACCGGGGAATTGACCGAGTGACTTAGAATGCTCATGGTGTTGGAGTTCGGGGAATTTGAAGCAGCTCGCGGACCTCAAGGATAACGACTTCTCAACACAAAACGAAGCAGGGGACAAGCGGTGGGCAGTTACAGCACAAGCGATTTCAAAAAAGGCCTCAAGGTCCAGATCGACGGCGATCCGTACGTGATGGTCGAGTGCAATTTCGTCAAGCCGGGCAAGGGCAACGCGCTGTACAAGTGCAAACTACGAAACTTGCTGCGCAACACCATCCTGGACCGCACGTTCAAAGGCGGCGACTCGCTCGAAGAGGCCGACATCACCGGGATCGAGGCTCAATTCCTCTACCGCCAGCAAGACACGTTCGTGTTCATGGACAACGAAAGCTACGAACAGTATGAGCTGCCGAAAGAGGTAGTCGACGAGGCGGCCAAGTACGTCAAGGAGGGCATGGTCTGTTCGATGGTGCTCTTTAACAACCGCCCGATTTCCGTCGAGCCGCCGAATCACGTCATTCTCAAGGTCGAATACTGCGAGCCCGCGGTCAAAGGCAATACGGCCACGAACTTGACCAAGCCGGTGAAGCTGGAGACCGGCGCCGAGATCATCTGCCCGTCGTTCGTCGACATCGGCGACATGATCAAGGTCGACACCCGCAGCGGCGAATACCTGGAACGAGCCAAATCGTGAGCAGGTCGGCCGTGAAACCCGAGTCGAACGAGCAAGCCGCGCCGGGTGAGGGTGGAGGCGCGCCGATAGACGTCGCCGATGGACGACGGTCGACCGATGCCAGACCCCCTCACCCTGACCCTCTCCCACGAGGGGAGAGGGGAGTTGATGGCCACACTCCCTCAATGGAAGAGGACTGGACCCCGACCGCGAACTGGACCAATCTTCGTTTGCGAGCAGAACTGTTGTCGCGCACCCGAGCGTTCTTCGCCGCGTGCGACTTT
>CAZUPX010000487.1:0-3029 GCA_964622155.1 uncultured Planctomycetaceae bacterium
TGCTCGAGCACGAACACGGTGCGGGCCGGAATTTTTTGTGCTCGGCACATGGCGATGAACACCGACACCAGCTCGTCGGTGTCCCCCTCTTTGTCGATCAAGGCTCGTGCGGCCCCCTTTAGCTCGCCCTTCTTGTAGGCCACGTGCTCGCGAACCCATTCATAAATGGCTTCGACCTTTTGCCAATCGTTAGCGGCTTCGGGTACGGCTTCTTTCGCGGCGGCGATGATTTTGGCGTGCCGGCTTTCGATGTACGGGCTTGAGCCCAGACTGAGCGAGAGCTGCCGATCAGCCTTCTTGGGTATTTTGAACAGCGCGGTTTCGACCGGAGCGGTTAGCGTGTGCCGTGTGACTTCGAAGGTCACGAGTGCTTTGGCTTCCTGGCCGGGAGGCAGTTGGGGAATCTCGACCACCATCTGCTTGAGCCCGCCGGCTGTCATGCGATATGACAGGGCTTTGACGCCGCCGGTGGTGACTTCGTCGACGATCTTCACCTGCTGCTCGGGCCAGTCGGCAGGCACCGGCGCCGTGGCAAGACCATTGAACATGGCGCCGCCGGACTTGACGATGACGCCGATGCGAATCCGCGAGGTACTCTCGCGGTCCAGCCGCGGACCCTTCGTCTCGGGCAATGACTGAAACTGACCCGCCGCGCCGGCGGGAGACGCGGCCAGTATCAACACGAGGGCAATCGTTCGCACGCGAAACACCCCGCAGCGAGTGGGCATCCGTGCATGGATGTATCAGAGTCGAAGGGACCAGCCAGAGGAGTATCTTTGATTGTAGTTTGGCGGGGGACGTCGTTTCCAGCTATGCGCGGCCGCACGGAATGTAGGACTTGTAGGGAGTCCGTGTGCAAATTGTGGGCGCAAAGGGACCTCTCGCTGGCTCGTTCGCCTGGAATCCGAATGTCCACCGCGAGGGGCCGCTTATGCTGTCGGCGGCTAGCTCGCGGTGGACTATGTGAGCACGCGATTGATCGACAGTAGCTATTGTTGCGGCGGCGGCGTGTAGGCCTCAGGGCCAGGAATCACGGTCGCTCCGCCGGCAGGCGGTGACAAGCTGGGAACCGCCGTTACGCCGGCGGGCACCGTGGTGTAAGCGGGGGTTGAAGTGTACGCCGCCGTCGGTGCACACGGAGTTGCACAAACGGGCGCCGGAGCGCACGGCCGATATGCCGCGGTCTTCTGCCCGCAGCAATGGCAGCCGGCCGCGCCGATCGCCGAAACGGCTAGTGCTGACAAGACCAACAAACTCCTCATAACTGATATCTCCATCGCCACGCTGAATTCAAGCACCACAAGGCCGTAATGGGACAAGCAACTCTACACCGCGCCGCGCGATCGGCAAGCGCGCCGTGGTTGACTTTTCGCATCACGTTGAAAAAAAGCCCCGCGTGCGTCGAAAAGGTGCTACATTTTACGTATCTCGCGCAGGCAGCATGCAACCGAGTGCATGGAGCGCCGCGCCGCCGTCGAACACCGGCCACGCATGATGCACGCTCACAACTGTTTCGATCGCCGCGCCGAGCGCCCGGGCATTGCCGCTTTCGTCGTCGGCGTGTTGCTGCTGGCCCTCGCGACTCCGTCGGCTGCCGCACCGTGCGCCGCGTTACCGCGGTCGCAGGACTCCGTATGGCTGGTCAGTTGTCGCGGGCTGGGTTGCCCGATCGAGAAGCAGGTAGACAAATTGACCTATTGGCGCTACGACACGAACCAAGGTTGGGTCCGATCGACGCTCGCCGACCTCGTGGCCACCGACGACCCTCAGCAGGTCACGACTCTTTTCCTTCACGGCAATCGCATTTTCTTTGGCGAAGCGTTCATCAAAGGTTGGACCGCCTACCGCACGTTGGTCGCCGGTGCCGATGAGCGGCCGGTGCGATTCATCATCTGGTCATGGCCCAGCGAGCCCGTTCGCGGCCTCATTCAGGATGCGCGCGTCAAGGCCGGCCGCACCGATCCGTGCGCTTACTTCCTGGCCTGGTTCTTGGATCAATTGAGTCCTGAGCTGCCGGTCAGCCTGTGGGCACACAGCTTCGGAGCGCGGATTGTGACGGGCGCGCTGCACCTGCTCGGCGGCGGCAGCACCGGCGGCCACCGCCTCGAGAATCGCGTGCATCCGGACCGGCGGCCCATGAACTCGGTGTTGATCGTGGCGGCGATCGACAGCGATTGGCTGTTGACCGGACACCGCCACGGACGAGCGTTGTCGCAGACGTCCGAGATGTTGCTGGTCAATAACGGCTGCGACGGGCTGTTGAAGCGCTATCGTCTCTTGTATTGTGGAGGCTGCGCCCAGGCCGTCGGTTACACCGGGCTGTCCACCGGTTACTTGCCGGCCGCCGAAAAGGCGAAGGTCGGCCAGGTCGACGCCTGTTGTCATGTTGGCCGGCGACATATATTTGCCGCATATCTGTGCGCGCCCGACTTGATGGCTCGGATGCGTCCATACCTGTTGTTCCAGCGCGGCGAGACCGTTGAGACGCCGCCACAGTCGGCGTCGACCGTGGCGACGGTGTCGAAGACGACGAGCACAGTGGAGACTCTTGTTCCGTAACGGCCGCTGGAGCGCGACACCCTATGCAGCAGGCTAACTGGGGCGGAATCGCGGTAGTCGCGGGGCTGTACGTCGTCTTCCTTGTTGTCGGCTGGGTGGCTTCTCGGCGGCTCACGCTGGGCACCGCTGCCGAGTATCTCGTCGCCAATCGCGCCATGCCATTCTGGATGGCCACGCTCACCATGGCCGCCACCTGGATCGACGGCGGCTATCTGCTGGGCACTGCCGAGGGTGTGTTCTCCAGCCTGGCGTCGGGATGGCAAGGGGGCGTCGCATTCGGCTTGAGCCTTGTAATCGGCGGAATCGTGTTCGCGCGGCGCATGCGCGAGCTCGAGTTCGTCACGCTCGTCGATCCGCTGGCGGCCCGCTTTGGCAAACATTGGGGCGCCGTGTTGTCGCTGCCTGCATTGATGGGCGAAGTGTTCTGGAGCGCTGAGCTATTGGTCGCGGTAGGCGCCAGCCTGGGCGTC
>CAZUPX010000488.1:0-4111 GCA_964622155.1 uncultured Planctomycetaceae bacterium
ATCTTCTTTCCGACTTCGCCGGATACATTACCGGCACCTGCGTCACCATCGACGGCGGCTCGTGGCTCCGCGGCGCCGGCATGTTCAACGACCTGGAACGCGTCAGCAGCGAGCAGTGGGACGTGGTGCAAGCGGCAGTGAAGGGGCGAAAAAAGTAGGTCAGGCACTCCGTGCCTGACACTCCTTGTCGTCCGTCAATAAATGGGCGGGTTATCATCGTGGCATGTCCGACTATCGAAGATACTTTGTGCCAGGCGCAACTTACTTCTTTACGGTCGTCTCCGGCGGCCGCGCGCCGCTCTTTGCCAACGAGGTGGCGCGACTGCTGTTAGGAAGCATGTTTCGCCGTTGTTTGTTGCGACGGCCGGTGGAGGTAATTGCGATCGTGTTGCTGCCCGACCATTGGCATTGTCTTTGGGCGCTGCCGCCCGGCGACAGTGCCTACTCGTTGCGTTTATCTTGGATCAAGCGAGAATTTACCCGGGAGTGGCTGGCTCACGGTGGAAGCGAGCGACCGCGCACGCGTGCGCGTAAGAAAGAACGGCGACGTGGAGTGTGGCAGCGGCGATTCTGGGAACACACAATCCGCGATGAAACGGACCTGGAGAACCACTTCGATTACATCCACTATAATCCTGTCAAACATGGATTGGTGATGAGGCCGCGCGATTGGCCCTGGTCGAGTTTTCACCGTTGGGTGAGGGCTGGACACTATCCGCTTGATTGGGGAAGGAGTGCGGGGCACATTGCACTTCCCGGCGACGCGGGAGAGTAAGGGCGGAAGGAAGCGATTGCGTGTAAGAATGTCAGGCACGGGGTGCCTGACCTACGAGTACATCACCGGCGCGTGCATCACCATCGACGGCGGTTCCTGGCTCCGCGGCGCGGGCATGTTCAACGACCTGGAGCGCATCAGCAGCGAGCAATGGGATGTCGTGCAAGCAGCCGTGAAGGGGCGGAGGAAGTAACCATTGCGTTAAATCTCATGAAAACCAACCCCTCCATCTGCATTATCGGCGCGGGCATCAGCGGCATCACGATGATGAAGGCGCTGCGTGAACGGGGGATTGCTTACACGACGTTCGACAAGAGCGACCAGGTGGGCGGCAACTGGGTGTTTCGCAACAAGAACGGAATGTCGTCGGCCTACCGCTCGCTGCACATCGATTCGTCGCGGTACTCGATCGAGTTCGACGACTTCCCGCTGCCCAAAGACTCGCCCGACTTTCCACACCACACGCAGATTCTGGCTTACTTCAAAGCCTACGCCGAGCATTTCCGCATCGCCGAGGGCATCCGCTTCCATACCGGCGTCGAGCGCGCCGAGCGGCTGATCGACGGCACGTGGCGGATAAGGCTCGAAGGGGGCGAGACGCACAGCTTCGATCTGTTGATCGTGGCCAACGGCCACCACTGGGACGCGCGCTGGCCTGAGCCGCCCTTTCCCGGCCATTTCGACGGCATCCAAATCCACTCGCACCAGTACATCGACTCGTTCACGCCCCATGACCTGCACGGAAAACGAGTGCTGGTGGTCGGCGTCGGCAATAGCGCGATGGACATCTCGTGCGAGCTGAGCCATCGCGGCGTGGCGGCGCGGCTGGTGGTCTCGACGCGGCGCGGGGCGCACGTCATTCCCAAATACATCTACGGTCAGCCGCTCGACGCACTGATCCGCACCCGGCCGTGGCTGCCGCTGTGGCCGCAGCGGCTGTTCGGCTCGGCGTTGATCCGGCTGGCGGTGGGCAAGATGAGCAACTACGGCCTGCCGCAGCCAAAGCACAACATCTGGCAGACCCACCCGACCGTCTCCAGCGAGTTTCTGATCCGCGCCGGCAGCGGCGACATCACCGTCAAGCCGAACATCGCCGAGCTGCTGGGGGACCGCGTGCGGTTCGAGGATGGCAGCATCGAGCCCTTCGACGCCATCATCTACGCCACGGGTTACAAAATCACTTTCCCGTTCTTTGATCCGGCGTTTTTGACGATCCAGGACAACCAGTTTCCGCTGTTCAAACGGGCCTTCATGCCGGGGATCGACAACCTGGTTTTCGTGGGCTTTGCCCAGGCCCTGCCGGCGATCATCAAGTTTGTCGAGATCCAAACGCGCTGGTTGGCTGCGTACATCGACGGCCAGTATGCGTTGCCTCCGCCGGCCCAGATGGAACGGACCATGGCCAAGGATCAGCGGTGGTTCAACACGGGTTTCGTGACGACCAAGCGGCACACGATGCAGGTGGACGTCAACCTGTACGCATGGGACCTTGCCAAAGAGTGGAAGCGCGGCTCCCGGCGCGCGGCCCGACTGGGCACGTCGCAAAGCGCCCTTCGCGCGCGAGCGGCAACGACCGAGCTCGAGGCGGCCGGAGAGACCATGCCATGAACGTCGTTGTCACCGGCGCGGCCAGCGGAATCGGATGCCGCCTGGTGACGCTCCTGGCTCGCGAGGGTCACGCGGTGATCGCGACCGACGTCGACTTGGCGCGCCTGGAGCGCGCGGCCGCCGAGTGCGCATGGCCGCCGACGTTGGCGACGGTCGCGCAGCATGACGTCACAAGCGCTCCAGCGTGGGAGTACTTGTTCGCTCGCGCCGTCGATCGATTCAACTCTGTCGACTGCCTCATCAACGTGGCCGGTGTGTTGCGCGTCGAGCCTGTCGACCAGCTCACGCCCGAGGGGGTCGCGATGCAGATCGACGTGAACACCAAGGGCGTGATCTTCGGCACTCACGCCGCGGCGGTGGTCATGGTGAAGCGAGGACAGGGCCAGATCATCAACATCGCGTCGATGGCCGCATTGGCTCCGGTGCCCGGCATCTCGGTCTACTCGGCCAGCAAGTTTGCGGTCCGCGGATTTTCGCTGGCGGCGGCGCAGGAGCTGGAGCCGCACGGCATCCGCGTGTCGGTCGTCTGTCCCGACGCGGTCGATACGCCAATGGTCGACTATCAGCTCGACCAACCGGGCGCGGCGCTAACGTTCTCGGGGTCGCGCATTCTCTCGGTCGACGAGGTCGCACGGGCGATCGTCGGCTTGCTCGATCGTTCGAAAAAACACCGCCTGGAGCTGATCATCCCCTGGCGTCGCGGATTTCTGGCCAAGATCAGCACGCTTTTGCCGCGATTCCTGCATCGGCGCGTGAGCGCCAGCTTGACCCAGCGCGGCCTGACACGCCAGAAGGAAATCCGCGAGCGACGGGGTGGGCGAGAATGTATCAACCCTGAGTAATACGCTCGTTGGCACCCAGCGCCTAAAACTGCTCCGGCGTCACAGAGGTCGGCTACAATAAGCTGGCAGATCGTCTAACCTCACGAGTCCGATGGAGCTTTGCCATGATCCGACAAGTGCTGCCTTTCGGTGATGGAACGATCGAGGCCGAATTGCCGGAGCGGACTCGGATGGTCAAGCCGGGCCAAGCGGGCGGCACGATCGCGCCGGCCGCCGACGAGGCCGCGGCGGTGCGCGAAGCACTAGCGGCGCCACTGGGCATGCCATCCATCGGCTCACTCGTGCGGCCGTCGAGCCGCGTGCTGGTGGCCTTTGACGACGCGACGGTGCCTTCGTATGGTCCGATCCGACGCCTGGCGGTCGAGGGTGTGCTGAGCGAGCTGGCCGCGGCAGGCGTTGCCGAAGAGCAAGTTACGCTCGTGTGCGCCAACGCGCTGCACCGCAAGTGGACGCGAGAGGAACTGGCTGCCGGCCTGGGTGAGGATATCGTGCGGCGTTTCGGCGACCGCCTGCAATGTCACGATGCCGAAGACCCCGAGCAACTGGTGCACCTGGGTACCACGCCCGAAGGTTACGACGTCGAAGTCCATCGCCTCGTGGCCGACTGTGATCTGACCGTGTACGTCAACGCGGGCTATCACCTGGGGTTTGGCGGCGGCTGGAAGAGCGTCTGCGTCGGGTTGTCCACTTGGAAGAGCATCCGCTGGACCCACACGCCCGACGGCATGTCGATGTCGCTCAATAAGAATCGCATGCACGCAGTGTTTGATTGCATGGGCCGGCATCTCGAAGCGCGACTGGGCAAGCGGGTGTTTAAGATCGAGACCGTGCTGGCCAATCCGTTTCAGGCGGGGCATGTCTTTGCCGGCGGCGTGGACGAAACGCG
>CAZUPX010000489.1:0-5844 GCA_964622155.1 uncultured Planctomycetaceae bacterium
CGCCGATGAAGTAGCCGATCGCCGCCCAAATGCCGCCGAAGATGAACCAGATGATGTTGCCGAGCAATGTCATGGTGCTGTCCACCGTGGAACGAACCAGCCAGGCGCCGTTTGGCCGCATTGACCTGGCTGTTATACTCGATGACGCATGCCGAACCCCACCGTCCACGTCCTCGTCATCAATTGGAACGGACTCCACCACTTAGACGAGTGTTTTGCCTCGCTGGTTGCGACTCCCTATCGAGACGCCCGCTTCGTGCTCGTCGACAACGCCAGCACCGACGGCTCGGTGGCGCTGGTCAAAGGTTTCAACGATCCTCGCATCCGCTTGCATGTCAACGAATGCAACGTGGGCTTTGGCGGGAATCTTGATCGTTCCGCTCGCCTGTCGACGGGCGACCTGATGATCATGCTTTCGTCGGATGACTTGATCCGGCCGGGCGCGCTGGCGGACTATCGCAAACTGTTCGCGCACTTGCCCAACGGCCACGGCGCCATCGCCAGTGCCACGTTTGACGTCATCGATCCGCAGGATCGTGTTACCGGTAAAGTTGGTCCCGACACAACGCTTTGGCTCCAGCGGGATCGAAAGCCCGAATTGGAGGAGATGTTGGGCGGACCTGTGTACGGCGTGCCGGCCAAAGAATTGCTCAAGCGGTGTCTGGCGCAGATGAAGAATCCGTTCAACTTCGCGGCCACCGTGTACGCGGCCCCGCTGTATCGCACGGTCGAAGGCTACGGCGGAGGCCGGTTGTTCAATCCCGATAAGTGGTTTCATTGGAAGGTTCTGGGAGCCGCCGACATGGCCTATTTCGTCGATCGGCCGCTGTTCGCCTATCGTTGGCACGGCGAAAACCAGGCGGCTCAGGAGAGTGCAACTAGCGCCCTCAAATTTTTGGTCGACGAGTACGTTGCGACGTTGGAGCTCGATGCGGGTCTTTTGGAGCGGATCGGCGTCTCGCGAGACGATCTGCTACAGGCGTTTGTCGAGTACGACATCGCGCGGCACGGACTGGCCACACTGGCGCGAGGGCATCGGCTGCGAGCCCGACGAATCCTCGATTTCGGCCGCGCCGTCTATCCCCATTACGTGCGTCGCAATCGTCGTGCACGGGCGCTGCGGGCCCTGCTGGCGCTTGGACCTGTTGGACAATGGGCGGCCGCCCGGGCGTATCGCCGTTATCGAGGCCAACCGCCCGAGCCAAGTTCGCAGTGAGAACTATAATAGGGAGTATGCGGGGGGAGGCCCCCGGCCAAGTTTTCAAGTTCAGCGGCCAGCATCCGTGAAATCCATGTCCCACAGTCCGTCAGCCCTGCGCTTGTCGCCGTCCACGCTGGGGCAGGTTGCCCACGCACGCTCGTCAACCATGGCCAAGATCGCCGGGTTAAGCCTGACCGGGATTCTGCTATTAGTTACCGGCGCCTTGGTCCTTGGATCGGGGTTCATGAGCCTGCGTCCCGAGGTCGTGGCGGGTTTGCGATTACATCCTTATTTGCTCCCTGTAGTCGTTGCGGCGCCTCTTGTGCTGTTAACGCGGTTGCAGGTTTTTCCGTGGAAGATTCTGGTCGCGCTCTTGCTGTTTAGCGGCATGTATTTCTTCTCCGTGTGCAACGGAGCGGACATCGCGATTGGTGAAGTTTTCAAATGGGGCTCGGCCGTCGTCACGATCATCACTTGCGCGCTTTTGGTTCGACGTCGCGGGGATTTCGTCGCGGGTGTCATTGGGTTGAGTATCGCCGCGGCCGTTCTGGCGTATCACGGACTGACCGTCGAGTCGAGCGCCGGTGTTGAAGCCGTCGAAGGCGCGAATAAGAACTCCTATTCGCTGTTCGCTTTGCCCGCCGTATTGCTGGCGGGGTATGTCGCACTTTGGATGCCGACCGTGCCGATCGTATGGAAGGGCATCTCGCTGGTATGTGCCGTACCGGCACTGGCGGCGATCTTTATGAGTGGCAATCGCTCCGGCTACCTGGGTGCGGTGCTAGTGGGATTGATGCTCTTTTGGAACCGCCGCGGAAAGGGACTGCTGCTCGTCGGAGCCGTGGCAGGCATCGTCGCGTATGGCATCATTCAATACGGCAGCACCAAGGTGCTCGACGAGCGCGTGCGCCAGACCTTTACCGGCAACGAATCCGACTATTACCGTCGCGACATCCTGATGGCTTGCTGGGAAATCACGATGGAGAACGCGCTGATCGGCGTGTCGCCGCAGAAACTTCCGTTCGAGATCGGCCGGCGCACGTCGAATTTGTACCATTACGGCTACGTTGAGTCACACAACGTCTTTGCGCACGTCAGTGCCGGGAGTGGCTTGATCTGCCTGGTCGTGCTGATGGCCGTCGGCTATACGATGTGGACCTGGAAACCGGCCGACGGTATGTTGCCCGAGAAAGACGATCCCGCGCGCGAAGCGCGCAGCGCATTGCGAATGCTGGTCATCTTGTGGGTGATGCGCGGCATTTTCACCCGCGAAATCTTGTATAATCCCTCGTTCAACATTGCCTTCGGACTTGTCATCGGGCTGTGCATATTGGCAGAGACCGCGCAAAAGAGCGGCGTCGCCAGGCCGCGGGCCGCGTCGTGAGCTTGTCAATCTAGGCCGCCTGAGCTGTGAGCGAATCCAATCCCGCGCGTGTTATCACCATGACCGCATCGCCCGACGCTCCGCTGGCCGAAGCCGAACTGAAGGCCGAAGCGCAGCGGATTATCGCCGAGTACGATCGCCGCGAACGCGAACTCCCGGCCGACTTCTATGCCCTTTATCATCCGCGCAACTTGTTCGTCCATCAGGAGCACGAGAGGGTGGTCGTCCGCTGTTTGCGCCGCGCGGGACTCGTGCCTCTGGAGAATCGACGGCTGCTGGATGTGGGCTGCGGACAAGGTGACTGGTTGGCGGCGTTCGAACGTTTGGGCATGCGCCGAGAGAACTTGGCAGGCATCGAACTGGGAAGCGAGCGGCTTCAGCTTTGCGCCCGGCGGCTACCAGGAGCCGATGTCCGCGCCGGCGATGCGGCACATCTCCCGTGGCCGGACGGGTCGTTCGACGCCGCCTTTCAGCGCATGATGTTCACGTCGATCCTCGATCCTGCAATACGCCGCTCGGTGGCCGCCGAAATGATGCGCGTGTTGCGACCCGGCGGCGCAATTATCTGGATTGATTTCTTCGTCAACCCGCGCAACCCGCACGTGTGCGCTCTGGGGCGGGCGGACATTCGAGAATTGTTTCCCGGTTGGCGCGCGACCTTGTATCGCACGACGCTCGCGCCTCCACTATCGCGGCTGTTGGTGCGAGTTTCGTGGAACCTGGCTCGCGCCATCGAGCAACTGAAGATCTTGAACACGTATTACATCGGATACTTGCAGCGACACTCGTGAACGACTCTCATCGGACCCTTGAAGCGAACCCGTCCGCCGCGGCGTCGACACCGCGCGAGCCGCTAGGCGGACTCCGGCTGGGAATCATTTGCTCCGTGCCGGCCACGCGTACCGCCGACAATCGATTGCTGATCAATCATGCGATCGGCCGGCTGCTCGATGCGCTTTTGGCGCGAGTGCCCGCTGCAAAACTTTGCATACCGATCCTGGAAGAGCCGTCGGATAGCCGCACCCACTTGCTCGACGTGCCGATCAAAGAGATCGCGCCGCTGCCGCCGCTGGCCAGCGTCATGGGGTCACAGCGGTATCTCTTTCGAACACGCCGAGTCGTGCGGCGCTTTGCCCAAGGGGTCGATGTGTTGTTTGTACGCGTGCCGTTTCAGGTTCCAACGGCGCTGAGAAATCTGGGTAAACCCAAAGTGATGCACGTGATCAGCAATCCGCGAGAGGTCATCGACGCGTCAAGCGACTATCGAGGACTCATGAAGTTCGGCGCCAAGCTGTTTGCGGCGCACAGCGTGGCCACCATGCGGAGGATGGCCGCCGAGCCCCACACGCGTGTGGCGTCCAATGGCCGCCAAATGTACGACTTGTTGCAGTCAAAGGCCGGTCGAATCGTGGTATCGTCCTGCCTGTACGAGCGCGAGATGCAGCCGCGCACCGAGCTGCGGCTGGGCGATCCACCGCGAATTCTGTTTGTCGGTTATTTGCGTCCGGAGAAGGGCATTCAAACGCTGCTTGACGCATTTGAGACGATCCGCCGCGTTCGGCCGCTCAAGCTGACGCTGGTCGGCGGCATCGACAAGGTCATGACCCGAATCGAATCGGAAATCCACGCGCAGATCGCTCGCAGCCCATTTAGTGACGATATTGACTTGCACGGGCTGGTGGAGTTTGGCGACCCGTTGTTCGACTTGTACCGTAGTCACGAT
The DNA here is from genome assembly GCA_964622155.1 of uncultured Planctomycetaceae bacterium. Taxonomy (GTDB): domain Bacteria; phylum Planctomycetota; class Planctomycetia; order Pirellulales; family PALSA-1355; genus CAZUPX01. Next base: position 4,309 of record CAZUPX010000489.1, read on the forward strand.
ATTTTCGTTTTACCCAGTCTGTCCGAGGGAACGCCGCGTACGCTGGTCGAAGCCCGGTCGTTTGGCTGCCCGGTGGTTGCCACACGTGTCGGCGGCATTCCTTCATCGGTCGAGGATGGCAGCGATGGTTTGCTGATTGAGCCGAACAATCCGGCTCAACTGGCCGCCACAATCGAGCGGGTTCTGGACGATGAGCCGCTGCGGTTGGCATTGATCGACAAGGGGTTGCGGCGAGCGCGACGGCACACGCTCGAGCAATTTGCCGACGAATTGGTCGAGGAGCTGGCCATCGTGGCCCGCGAGAGTGGCGCCGGCCGTAGTGCACGCGAGAACGAGGAGCATCGATCATGACTGACGAAGTGCGTGATTCGAACGCACCTGAGCAGGCGTCGACGGCCACGACGGCGGCTAGCCCGCTGCCCAGGGTGTCGCTCGTGATGCCGATCTACAACGAGGGCCGGTTCATTGCTCACAGCCTCGACCAGGTATTGGCGCAAGATTATCCGGCCGAGCAGCTCGAGGTCATCGTGGCAGACGGCATGTCGACCGACGAAACCCGCGCCATTGTGGCTGAGTACGTGCGGAATCATTCGCAAATCAAAATGGTCGACAATCCGACGCGATTTCGTGCCGCGGGCCTCAACGTGGCCATTGCCAACTCAACCGGTGACGTGGTGATCTGCATCGACGGACACGGTGAGACGGCGCCCGATTTCGTTCGGCAGAACGTAACGCTCTTCGAAGAGCACCCGGAAGCCTGGAGCGTCGGCGGCCCGTATCGGCCGAGCGGCCATACCGCGTTTGGCAAAGCCGTGGCGGTTGCCATGTCGCATCCCGCGGGCGTGGGCATGACGGCGCACCGGTTTCCCGGCTACGAAGGCTACGCTGAAGGAGCCCCGTTCGCAGCGTTTCGGCGCTGGGTGTTCGACCGAGTCGGTTGGTTCGACGAGAAGTTGGTGCGTACTGAGGACGACGAGTTCAACTACCGTATCGCGAAGGCCGGTGGCAAGATTTACGTATCGCCAAGAGTTCGTTATGACTACTACGTACGCGACTCGATCCGCAAACTGTTTCAGCAATACATCCAGTATAGCTTTTGGCGCATCCCGGTATTGCAAAAGCATAAGCGGCCTACGACCATTCGCCAGGTCATTCCGCCGCTATTCTTTTTGACGATCATCGTACTGGGGATCCTCGGCATCGTGCTGCGGCAGCCGATCGTGGCGTTGGCGCTGCCGGCCGCGTATGCGACGGCTCTGGCGCTGGTGGGAATCTCCACGATCCCGCGGGCCGGGCTGAAAGTGGCCTGTCTCGTACCCGTCGCGATGGTCACAATGCACGTGGCATACGCATTGGGCATTGCGTATGGATTGTTCGCGGCTGTCTTTCAGCCCCATGCGTGGGAGCCGAGCGGCTCGATGTCTCAGCAGAAGCGATAGATCTAAGGGGTTCGTGATGTCACAGACGGGCACTCCCGGTGCGTTCTTCGACAGCTTCGCCGAGACGTTCGACACGTTCTACGACGGCAAGCGCAGT
>CAZUPX010000490.1:0-8076 GCA_964622155.1 uncultured Planctomycetaceae bacterium
CCGACCGCAAACTGGCCGCCGTTTACGATATCCGCGAAGCGGGCGTTGACGTCCGCCAGAAACGCCTCGCTGGGCGCTTCCTTCAGCCGCAGCACAAGCTTGTGCTTCACGTACCGCATGCTGTGATAGACCTTGAAGAAACGCATGATCTCGGCGACCGCGTCGTCGACGCCGTCGGTCAGCTTGTAGAGCGACAGATCGTCGGGCGAGATCATGCCGTCGCCCAGCAGACGCTTTTCGATAAAGTGCTGGAAGTCGCGCCAGAAGCCGCCGCCGGGAGCGTCGAGAAACACGACCGGCACCATGTCGCGCTTGCCAGTCTGCAGCAACGTGAGCACTTCCAGGCCTTCGTCGAGCGTGCCGAAGCCGCCGGGAAACAGGCACACCGCATCGCACTCTTTGACGAACATCAGCTTGCGCGTGAAGAAATACTTCATATGCACGAGCTTCGAGTCGCCGGCGATGACCGGGTTGGCATATTGCTCGAAGGGGAGCATGATGTTCAGCCCCATCGAGTTCTCGCGGCCGGCGCCGACGTGGCCCGCTTCCATGATGCCACTGGCCGCTCCTGTGACGACAAGCCACTTGTGCTCGGCCATAGCGCGGCCGAAAATCACCGCTTGTTTGTACGTCGGATCGTCGGGCAACGTGCGGGCCGAGCCGAACACGGTCACTTTGCGCCGCGAGCGGTACGGCGTGAACACCTTGAACGCATACCGCAACTCGCGCAGCGTGCGGCTCAGAATCTTCAGATCGCCGCGCGAGGTGTGGTCAACCGCAAGTTTGTCCGCAGATTCCTTGATCTGCTCGATTAGGTCGACGATCCGCGACGAGTCGACGTTGCCGTTGCCCTCAACCAGTTTCTTCTCGATCTTGTCGAGCTCGTGGAGCGCCTCCTTGGCCGGGGGCGGAATGGCGGTCTCATCAGACGATTGATCGGTCACGCAGGGACCTCGCGCGGTACATAGATGGTCTAAGAGAGGGCGACAACCAGAACACTACGACAATCGAATCATCCGAAGGCAGCAATGGCGGCGGACTGCGCCATCGGATCATTCCCTGTAATTATATCTTGCGCCGGGGCGAAGCGGATAGCCGACTGCGGCCGATGCGAGCACGCGTATTTCAGCGTGAGCGCATAAAATCAAGCAGCTTGCCGCACCGGCAGGCTGCTTGCGACGCTTCGTTGGCGCGATTTCGCGTCGAGCTTTTTGATCTGGCCCGGTCAGGCCGAAGGCCGGCGATAGTGCTGATAGGCCAGGATCACTTCGTACAAGTCGGTCGAGATTGTGACCGCATCGTCTTCGAAATCGGCGAGCCAAGTGCGCTCATTTCGCACGGCGTCGGCCAAGAGCGGCAGAATGTCACACAGCGCGATGGTTACCGTGTCTTTGGCTTCCTTGCTCTCGGAAACTGACGCACAGACATCACTCTGAGGGCCGTAGTACACTCGCAATTGGCTTCGAGCCATGAGACGTTTCCTTACGTCAAAGACCTCGATTGACCGCTTTGGTACGCAGGTGTCTTGCCTCTTGTGTCCTGTACAAGGCAAGTTTCACCGCAGCGGGTCGCATGCACGTCATGCTATCTACGCCCGCCCTTGTGCTTCAAATATCGGCAGCAGGAGTGCTGCGGGTTTGCTTCAATTGTCCGACGTTGACGATTTTTTCCGGCGGCGTTGTGGCAGCGGTAAAACCCGCCGCGCCGGTCGCACGCGCCGTGCGGGTTTGTTGGGTAATTTGGGCGGTGCGAGCCTAGTTGCGCATATTGCGTGAACCTTGACAACACATCCCCAACGCGCTAGATTGCGCTTTTGTCAAGTCAAACGCGCTGAATCCTTTGCGTCAATCCGCGCGGCATAACGCGCGGGCTGTCTGAATGGGCACGAACACTATCGTCATCGAGCTGGGCCCGGTGGCGCAGTCCCTCCAGCTCACCTCGCGGCAAGTCGAGGCCGTAGTCCAGTTGCTCGATGCTGGCAACACCGTGCCCTTCATCACACGCTATCGCAAGGATCAGACCGGCGGCCTGGACGAGGAACAAATCCGGCAGATCGAGTCGCGGCTGGTCCGACTGCGGCTTCTAGCGGAGCGGAAACAGACAGTCCTTCGTTCGATCGAGTCGCAGGGCAAACTGACGCCCGAGCTGGCCGCTCAGATCGAGGCCGCCGACAGCACCAAGCAGCTAGAAGACCTGTACCTGCCGTTCAAGCCCAAGAAACAAACGCTGGCCACGATCGCTCGCGAACGTGGTCTTGAGCCGCTGGCCGACGAGGTCGTTTCAGCCGAGTGCGCCGATCTGGACGCGCGGGCAGCCGAATTCGTCAACGCCGACCGCGGCGTGGCCAGTGGGGCAGATGCATTGTTGGGCGTGGGCCACATTCTTGCCGAGCGACTCAGCGAGCGGGCCGACCTGCGGCAGAAGCTGCGAAAAATCCTCAACCGCACGGGCAAGCTCGTCAGCGCCCGCGGCGAGGCCGACGAAAAGCTGGCCCAGGGCTTTCGCGACTACTTCGAGTTCAGCGACGCGCTGGACCGGATGCCCGAGCATCGCATCCTGGCTATCAATCGCGGGGAGCGTGCCAAAGCGCTGCGCGTCAAGATCGAGGCCGACACCGAGGCCATGCAAGGGGCGGTCGACGAGCTGGTTCCGGCCGACCATCCGCACGCCGAATTCCTCCGCGGCTGTGGGCGCGACGCGTTGCAGCGCCTGGTGTTTCCCAGTCTTGAACGCGAGGTGCGGCGCGAGATGACCGATTGGGCCGAAGTGCACGCCGTGGAAGTCTTCGCTCGCAACCTGCGCAACCTGTTGTTGCAGAAACCTGTTCGCGGTCGACGCGTGATGGCGATCGATCCCGGCTTCAAGAGCGGCTGCAAGTTGGCGGCCCTCGACGAGTTCGGCAATCTGCTCGACCAGGCGGTGATTCACCTGGTCGGTAAGCCCGAGCGTAAGCTCGAAGGCCGCGCCAAGCTGGTCGAGATTATCAAGCAGCATCAACTTACCCTGGTTGCGATCGGCAATGGCACCGCTTGCCGCGAGACCGAAGAGTTGTTGTCGGACCTCTTGGCCAATGAGTTGGCCGACGCGGGAGCGGCCTATGTGATCGTCAACGAGGCCGGTGCCAGCGTTTATTCCACGAGCCCGCTGGGGCGCGAGGAGTTTCCCGACTACGATGCCACGCTGCGCGGCGCGATTTCGATTGGCCGTCGCATTCAGGATCCGTTGTCGGAGCTGGTCAAGATCGATCCGGCGTCGATCGGCGTCGGGATGTACCAGCACGACGTCAAGGCCAAGCATTTGCGGGTTTCGCTCGACGCGGTTGTCGAATCGTGCGTCAACTTTGTGGGCGTGGACCTGAACACGGCCAGCCCGGCCCTGTTGCGTTACGTCTCGGGGCTCAATCAACTCACGGCCCGGCGGTTGTACGATCACCGAACGCAGCACGGGCCGTTTCGCAATCGCGAGCAACTCAAGGAGGTGCCTGGCTTTGGCGAGGCGGCGTTCGTACAGGCGGCCGGGTTTTTGAAGATCGGCGGCGGCGACAATCCGCTCGACGCCACCTGGATTCACCCGGAAAGTTATCCGCTGGCCGAGCGCGTCTTGGAACGGATGGAATGCACGTTGGCGGATTTGGCGGAATCGCAGCCGGCGGCGCGAATCGTCGAGCGGGCCTCCCAGGTGGAACTTGCGACCTTGACCAGCCAGCTCGATGCCGGCGTGATGCTCCTGGCCGACATTGTGGCGCAGTTGCAGCGTCCCGGCCGCGACCCGCGCGAAGACCTGCCGCCGCCCATCTTCAAAAAAGGAGTCATCAAGCTCGACGATCTCACTCAAGGCATGGAGCTGTCGGGCACGGTGCTCAACGTCGTCGACTTTGGCGCGTTCGTCGATATCGGACTGCACGACACGGGGCTGGTGCACATCAGTCAACTGGCCAACAAGTTTGTGCGCGATCCGCACGAAGTCGTGTCGGTGGGCGACATCGTGAAAGTCTGGGTGCATGAGATCGACAAGACACGCCGACGCGTCTCGTTGACGATGATCCCACCAGGCACGCCCCGCTCCACGCCCCCGAAGCGTGAAAAGCGCAAGAGCGAAGGCCGTCGACCGGCCGTCGCGCGGCGCGCTTCCGGGGCGGATGCCGCGACTGCGGAACAAGTGGCTGCGGCGCCTGGTACCGAAACTCCGCAGCCCATTGCAGCGTCGACGGGCACGCCACCGATAGGCGATCGCCGGCCACGCCCACCCGGCAAGCGGCCTGGAGGACGCCGGCCGCCGGATCGCTCACGCCGCGAAGAGCAGCAAGGTCGACCGCCTCAGCCAAAGTTCAAGACGCATACCCACACTCAGCACAAACCCAAGCCGCTTGTGCCGCTGACGAACGAAATGAAAGCCGGCAAGGCCCCCCTGCGCACGTTCGGCGATTTGAAGCAGTTCATCGAGCTGAAATCCACCGAAGACTCTGCCCCCGAGCAGGAAGCGAAGCCCGAGGGTTGAGTCGACGGGTTCCGGGTTGCCGGGCGCCGCGTCCACTCTTAGCATGGTGTCATCGGGTCACTCAGCCACGCGGCGCGACACCATGGACTTTCACGAACGCCTCGAAAAAGCAATCCAGCGGGGCCAACTCGCGCAGGATGCCGCCGCCCGAGCTCGCGCGGAGGCGGCGCTGGGCGAAGAAGAGCTCAAGCGGCTGCACTCGCAATACCGCCTCGAGCTGTCCGACCACATCGAGGCATGCATCAAGCAGCTACCCCAGCATTTTCCGGGCTTTCGTCATGAAACGCTGGTAGGCGCCAAGGGCTGGGGAGCCGCAATCAGCCGCGACGATCTTTCGCTGAACGCTGGCAAACGACAGAATCTGTACAGCCGGCTGGAAGTCGTCGTTCGGCCGTTCTCGAACCTGCACGTGCTGGAGATGGCGGCCAAAGGCACGATTCGCAACAAGGAAATCTTCAACCGCAGCCAGTATCAGATGCTCGACCAGGTCGACATCACCCTATTTCGCGACCTGGTCGACCGCTGGATCCTGGAATACGCCGAGATGTATGCGGCGAAGAACTAGCGCACGTTTCGGCGGGCGGCGAATAACAAGGGCATGCGCTGGGCGCGTCAAATCCGAATATGGCGACAAATCAGGCGGGCACGCACTCCTGGCCCTCTCGAACCTGCCGCTCGGGCGGTGTTTCGGCGGTGAATCTCACTGGCAGAGCTGTCAATCCCCGCAGTACGAATCCTCGCTTCCAGACGAGCGCCGCAGGCTCGACTGCCAAGCGCAAGTCGGCCGTCCGCACCAGTAGCGTATTGATGGCGATTTGAGCTTCGAGCCGTGCCAGCGATGCGCCCAGGCAGAAATGAATCCCCTGGCCGAAGGCCACGTGTTTGTTGGGCTCGCGCACGATATCAAGCCTGTCGGGATCGACAAAATAGCGCTCATCACGATTGGCGGAGGCGATTGCCGCCAACACCATTTCTCCCTTCGCAATCTTGACGCCGGCCAGCTCGACCTCCTCGCGCGCGAAGCGCTCGGTGCCCGTCTCGACGGCGGCCGTGTAGCGCAACAGCTCTTCGACAGCCGAACGGATGAGCGACGGATCGTCGCGCAGTTTCTTCAGCTCACCCGGATGCTGAATCAGAGCGAGCATGCCGCTGCCGATGAGATTGACCGTGGTTTCGTGGCCGGCGATTATCAGCAGTAGAATCATCGATAACAATTCGTCGTCGTTCAGGCTTTCGTTGGCCTCCTTGGCCACGATCAAGGCGCTGATCACGTCGTCGCGCAGATCCGCGCGCCGGGTTTTGATCAACTTGCGAACGTAGCGCATGAACAGCCAAATGTTAGGCATCGCCCAAAACAATCCAAACCGCGAGGCCGACGCCGTCAGCATCGCGCTGGACCAGCGGTGAATTTTGTGGCGATCGTCGAGCGGCACACCCAGCAATTCAGAAATAATCATGGTCGGAATCGGCAGCGCATAGTCGGCGATCAAGTCCATTCGTCCACGTCGCTCCACGCGATCGAACAGCTCACCGGCCAGCGTCTCAATGCGGCCCCGCATGCCTTCCACCAACCGCGGTGAAAACGCCTGTTGCACCAGCGCACGCAACCGAGTGTGATCGGGCGGATCCTTGTCCAGCATGTGCTGCGCCAGCGGCATGAACGCCTTGGGCATCCACGGTTGCGCCGCGAGCTGCTCCTGCGACAGCACGCGAAATCGGTCTTTGGCGAACCGGTCGTCCTTCAGCACGGTAACCACATCGTCGTACCGCGTGACCAGCCAGGCAAATTGCCCGTCGGGCATTTCCACGCGATGCACGGGGTCGTCTTGCCGCAGCAAGCGGTAGTAGTCAAACGGATTCGCCTTGAACTGTGGACTGCTGATATTCTCGCTCAAGTCGGTCTTCATGGCGCTCCCCATTAATCTCTATCAGCTTGACTAAGCAATGTGTTTTTCAGGAATCGTATACTCGCAATTCGGCTGAGCTTGGCAATCAAACGCGTTCTGTCGTATTCAGGTCGCACGCCGCCGGGCGCGGAACACGAGGGTCGATCCGTACGCGACCGGCTGGAATCCGTCGAAACCCGCAGCCGTCAAATAGCCCTCCATCTCGGCGATGTCGAACACGCGGACGCCCTGAGTACGCTGGAGCCGCTCGCGCAGCCGTCGAAATCTTACAATACCACGACCCCCTGGTGTAAAGGTCATCGCGGCCAGCGGCGCATTGGGCTTCATCGTGCGTGCGGTCTCGCTCAGAGCCTGGACCGGGTCGGGAAACAGATGCAAGGAGCCGCAGCACAGAGCCGCGTCGAAAAACCGGTCGGCAAACGGCAGCGACTCGACGCGAGCGCGAGCAAAGTGCATCTGGTCGATGCCTTCACGCTCTGTGTACACGACGCCCTGCCGAAGCATATTCATCGAGACGTCGATGCCGAACACGACGCGCGCCCCCGACGCCACGCGACGCCCATAGGTACCCGGCCCGCATGCGACGTCCAGGATTCGCCCCTCCACGTCTTTGACCATGGCCGAAATCTCACCGATCAACTCGCCAAGCGTCGTGCTGCCCAGTCCACCAACCAGATTGAGGACCAAGGGATACCAAAACCGTGATTCGTAGAAGCGTGCCAAGCGGTCCATCTTGCTGACTTTGCGCAGAATCGGCTCGTCGCTTTTCGAAAGATCCTGGCGGACAAAGTCGGGCAGACCGTCGATTACCGGGAAGATTTGTGAGCACTGGCAACACTCGAGCGCGGCGTCTGCGGGCTCGAGTGCCGCCTTGCAGATTGGGCAGACATACGCATCAAGTCGAACGGCTGTGGACGTTTTCGCAACCATAGGGCACATCGCAATCTACCATTCCTGGTCCGTCGGCGCTCGCACCCGCTTGGAGTAATATTCAGATCATAACTTCAATTTTCTATAAGTCAATATATTTATTTTGTACTATCAAAATACACTGAGGCAGCGATCAATGCACTACTGTCGGCCCGAAGCGTGCTGACGGTCGGATGTCTTCACACGGGTCCGAAAGTGTCGAGCGTCGAGCGCGGAGACCGGCGGCCGAACATTACACTTCGGCCGGAGCCAGCGTGAGTTGTCTGAGCGCGTCAAGAGTCAACAGCACGTCGTCGCAAGAAATGTCCCGCCAGCCGGCCAACTTGTGGCGAAGGATCGCCAACTTGAATGCGTCGAAGGCGTCGTTGATGTCCGGCGGCAATGGCGGCAGGTTGGCGAATGGCCGGACCAACCCTGTCGCGGCACGCTCTTCTCCGAAGCTGACCTCATCGGTTTCCTCGTCATCGAACTGAGAGTGATCGTAGCCTTCCTCGGTCTGAATCTCATCGCGATCGTTGCGGTCGGGCGTTTGAACGACTCCAAGCGTGCCAGTGACGACTTCGGCCGGGCCCCCCTGCCCGTCGGCATCCTCATCCAAAGGCCCTTCGAGGGTCGCGTCGTCGAGGCGTGGTTCAGCCTCGGCCGCGCCACCTGTGGCTTCCCAGCGCTGGTGCCGCATTTCGCTGACCGACCAATCGCTTTGCACGGCCCCTTCGAGCCACATTTCGGCGTCGTCCCAATC
>CAZUPX010000491.1:0-3114 GCA_964622155.1 uncultured Planctomycetaceae bacterium
GTGCGGCTCGACGCGGCCCAGGCCCATCAATTGTTCATAGCTGATGTGCAACTGATCGCGCAGCGGGCCCAAGTGTTCTTCGATGAGCCCGCCGTCGAACCGGTCGTGCCCGGCCGGCACTGGCGTGTGCGTGGTAAAGACTGTGTGCTGAGCGACCTCGCGCAGCGCGTTGTCGAAGCTTTGCCCGTCGTTGTGCATGCGCTCGCGAATGGCTTCCAGCGTGGCGAACACGCTGTGCCCTTCGTTCAGGTGATACACGCCCGGCACGATGCCCAGCGCGGCCAGTGCCTTGACTCCGCCGACGCCCAACACCAGCTCCTGGCGAACGCGCGTGCGATGGTCGCCGCCGTACAGCCGGCTGGTCAGCTCGCGATCTTCGGGGCTGTTGCCCTCGACATCGCAATCGAGCAAGTACAACTTCACGCGGCCGACGTGCATCAGCCACACCTTGGCCAACAGGTGACCGGTGCGGGTATCGATCTTGACCGTGATCTGTTTGCCCTTGGCGTCCAGCGCCGGCTCCATGGGCACGTTTTCCACTTTCGTGTCGAGATACTCCTCTCGCTGATAGCCATCGAGATCGAGATGCTGCTTGAAATATCCCTGGTCGTAGAACAGTCCGATCGCCACCAGCGGAATGCCCAGCCCGCTCGCGCTTTTGATGTGGTCGCCGGAGAGCACGCCCAGGCCGCCAGAATAAATGGGCACCGACTCGTGAATGCCAAACTCGGCCGAAAAGTAGGCCACTTGCTTTGAGCCCAACACGCCGGCGTGAGTGCGACCCCACGTCTGCGAATTGTTCATGTATTCCTTCAACCGGCGGTAGGCGTAGTTGATGCGACTGTAGAGCACCAACTCCGAGGCCCGCATTTCCAACCGCTCGGGCGTAAACTCGGACAGTAGCGCGATCGGATTGTGATCCAACTGGCGCCAGCGGATCGGGTCGAGGTCGCGGAACAGGTTGATGACCTCGGGATGCCAGGTCCACCAGAGATTGCGTGCCAGCGCCACGCACTTGTCGTAGATCGTTTGAGGAGACAATTCGCTTAAGGGGAGCTTTCGAACTGGAGTTGTCTCAGCGGGGGCGTCTTCGATGCGGCTCATGAATCACCTTATCCCAAAAAAACGTGAAAGTTCCGCATTATAGCGGTACGCCAATGAGGGAGCGACCCCACATTGGTGCCGCCCGACACTGCCGAAATGACGTCGAGCACAGGGACGCCCGTTCGCCGGACGCTCGATCGAAGGCCATCTCGGCAAGTGCGTAAAGTTGCCCGACCTTAGTTGCTTAACTAGATTTACTCAGAGCGTAACAGTGCCTTAAGCGTTTTGATTATAGGGTCGGCGTCGCGCGTGTAGAATCCTCGCGAGCCGCCCTCTGGCTTTGCTTGACCTGAACGGAGTTGGAACGTGTCGATCACTTCGCCACTCGACCCGGCGCTGGATGAGCTGTGCCGCCAACTGGCTGGCATGGCCAGTGACTTGGATCGCACCCAGGAGTGGCCCAAGGAGCAACTGCGGCTGTGCGGCGCCGCGGGCGTTTATGAATGGTTCATTCCGCGCCATTTGGGCGGACAGGAGTGGAGCGAGCCGGACGTCACGCGCGGCTACCTGCGACTGGGGGCCGCGTGCCTGACCACCGCATTCATCATCACTCAGCGCACCGGCGCGTGTTTGCGGATCGCCGGCAGCGACAACTCATTCGTTCGCGAGCAGGTCATGGCCAGCCTGGTATCGGGCGAGACGTTTGCGACGGTCGGCATCTCGCATCTAACGACGAGCCGACGGCACATGGCCACCAGCGTGCTGCGTGCTCGCGAGGTAGCCGACGGGTTCGTCTTGGATGGCTACTCGCCGTGGGTGACCGGCGCCAAACATGCTAGCGTCATTGTGACCGGCGCGACGCTGGCTGACGGTCAGCAGATTCTCGTCGCGCTGCCGACCGATCTGCCGGGGGTGACAGTTCCGGGACCGGCGCGGCTGGTGGGTCTGTCGGCCAGCCATACCGGCGAGGTTCACCTGGACGGTGTTCACCTCGGCCGCCAGTGGCTGCTGGGAGGTCCGGCTGAGAATGTGATGAAGATCGGCATTGGCGCCGGCACAGGAGGTTTGCAAACCTCGACGCTGGCCATCGCGCTGGCATCGGCGGCGCTCGATTTTCTGGAGTACGAGTCAAAGCAGCGACCCGACCTGTCCGGCCCGACAGGCGAGCTGCGCAGTGAGCACGCTCAATTGCAGGGCACGCTATTCGCGCTGGCGGGCGGCCAGGCGGTGTGCTCGAACGACGAGCTGCGCGCTCGGGCCAACAGCATCGCGTTGCGAACGAGCCAGGCGGCGCTTGCCGCCGCGAAGGGTACCGGCTACGTCGTCGGCCATCCCGCCGGACGCTGGTGCCGCGAAGCCTTGTTCTTCCTCGTGTGGAGCTGCCCGCAAGGCGTCATGGCCGCCAACCTCTGCGAGCTGGCGGGGATGGAATCGTAACCAGTACTGGGCTATCTCGCGCGCCCAGACCCATCACCGGTGACACCAGGCATCGGTTTCACCCCTTTGCGCGATTGTCGCATCAAGCTAAGATTTTCTACTTACTCGACGGCACTGCACTTCAGCGATTCGTTTAAGGAGCACCATCAGACCATGGCCCACGACACCAACGTGCACTGGCACGAACACAGCGTCAATCGGGAAGAGCGCGAACAACTCAACGGCCATAAAGGCTGTGTGATCTGGTTTACCGGACTGAGTGCCTGCGGCAAGAGCACCGTGTCGAACCTGGTCGATCACAAGTTGCATAAGCGCGGGCTGCACAGCTTTGTGCTGGATGGCGACAATGTGCGACATGGCCTCAACGCCGGCCCCGGGATGCTCAAGGAACGACACGGCGAAGAGTTTTCCAAGCGATTCGGGCTGGGCTTTTCGGCCCAGGACCGCGAGGAAAACATCCGCCGCATCGGCGCGGTGGCCAAGCTGTTTGCCGAGGCGGGACTCATCACGCTGACTGCATTCATCAGTCCCTACCGCCGCGACCGCGACGCGGTGCGCGCCACGATGCCCGCGGGCGACTTTGTCGAGATCTTCGTCGACGCACCGATCGAGGTCTGCGAGAAGCGTGACCCC
>CAZUPX010000492.1:0-2015 GCA_964622155.1 uncultured Planctomycetaceae bacterium
TCATCGCCGGACTCAAGCGGGCGGCGCCGATCGCCGCCGAGCACGAAGTGATGCTGATCCTGGAGCCGATGAACATCCGCGTCGACCACAAGGGGCACTGCCTGTACGGTAGCGTGCCGACCGTGCGCATCTGCCGAGAGGTCAACTCGCCGATGGTGAAAATCAACTGGGACCTGTACCACATGCACATCTCCGAGGGGGATCTGTGCGGTCACCTCAAGGAAGGCTTGGACCAGGTTGGCTACCTGCAGGTCGCCGATCATCCTGGCCGCCATGAGCCGGGCACCGGTGAGATCCATTACAACCGCGTGCTGCGGCAGGCGTATGAGTTGGGCTATCGCGATTACGTCGGCTTGGAGTGCGTGCCCGCCACCACCGAATTGGCAGCGGCCCAAGGTGTGGCCAAAGCCGATGTGTGGTAATTTTCTTCACCCTCTCCCACGAGTGCAGAGGGTGAGTCAATGATGCTCGCATTTCGTTTCAACAGCTAGCCAGCACGCGCCATCATTGCTGTTGATCTTTCCCGGCCCGAGCTCGTTTGCTATAAGCCCGACGGAACGATCGGCACGCACTCCGTAAGCCACTTGAATATCGAGGGTTCAGGGCCCGTGGATTGGATTGTCCAAGTTGGCGATTCCTGTGTCGAGACGCTCGTGCTGCTGGTGCCGGTGGGTCTCGCCCTTGCAGTGCTGGCCAGGCTCATGCCGTGCAACCGCGGTATGCACTGGTGGAACGACCTGCGTGCTGCCGGGACGGATCTGCTGTACTGGTTCGTGCTGCCGCTGGTCGTACGCGTGTGTCGAACGCTCATGCTTTGGGGTGGAATCGCACTGGCCTTCGGCGGCGGCACGCCGGGATTTGAATCGATACGGGCCTGGCCGATCTGGGTGCAGTGTATCGCCGTGTTGCTGATGCAGGACGTGTTGCTGTATTGGGTCCACCGTGGCTTTCACACGCCGCTGGCCTGGCGCTTCCACGCGGTCCATCACTCGCCAAAGGTGCTCGATTGGTTGTCGGCCGCGCGGTTTCACCTGGTCAACCATTTGTTCTCGTTCGTCCTGGCCGACGTGGTCGCGTTGCTCATGGGATTCTCGCCTCTGGCGCTTGTTACGCTGGTTCCGTTCAACATGGTTTATTCAGCCATGGTGCACGCGAATCTGAATTGGACGTTTGGGCCGTTGCGGTTCGTCCTCGCCAGCCCGGTGTTTCATCGCTGGCATCACGTTGCTGAGGGAGAAGGAGTCGACAAGAACTTTGCTTCCACGTTTCCGATTCTCGACCTGCTGTTCGGCACGTTTTACATGCCAGCCGGCGAATTGCCCGAGCACTTTGGCAACGGCGACCGCGACTTTCCGGAAGATTTTTGGGGGCAGTTGGTCTACCCGTTCTTGAAAAAAAGCACGCAACCGGAACTTGCCGAGACTGAGCCGCTGCGCAAAGCGGCGTGATCCCACGCGAGGATATGCACATGCCGATAACCGACCAAACCGCCGCGCCTCGACGTCGCACGCGCCGACGCTGGGTGGACATCACGATTGCCGTCGCATTTATCGGCACCGTCGCGGTCGGCATCATCGGCGGCCGACACGTGCACCAGCGCGATCAACATAGCAATCAGGCCGAGCAGTACCTGAGCGCCAAACAGTTCGATAAGGCGATCGAGGAATGCACGGCCGCGATTGCAGACGACCCAACGTGTGCGCAAATGTACGCCCATCGTGCATCGGCCTGGTTCGGCAAGGGAGACTGGCAGCAGGCCATCTCCGACTGCGATCGAGCCATCGAAATCGATCCACGACTGGCCCTGGCGCATAGCAATCGCGGCGGGGCGTATCTGAATCAGGACGATCTTGAGCGAGCGATCGCCGACTCGACACGCGCCATCGAGCTTGATCCGAAACTGCCGCAGGCCTATTCAAATCGCGGCGGCGCTTACTTGAAGCAGGGCAATTTCGATCGCGCCATCGCCGACAGCACGGAGGCGCTGACGCTGGACGCCAATTTGACGGTTGCCT
>CAZUPX010000493.1:0-4834 GCA_964622155.1 uncultured Planctomycetaceae bacterium
ACGGTGTTCGTGCTCGAACGACCGAAGGCCTAGACGTAGTCAAAGGCAACTTACTCAGGCGGATACGGAATGACGGTCGATTATGATCCACGGCGGCCCGATGTCATCGCCAACCCGTATCCAGTCTTTCAGGAACTACGCAAACAGGCACCGATGCACTACAGCCAGGTTCTAGGTGGCTGGGTGCTCACCCGTTACGACGACGTCAAGCTGGCAATCTCGGATCGGCGATTTTCCGCCGATCGCATGCGCCCCTTTTTCGCTCAGTTACCTAGCGAACAGCGCACGGCGTTTGGCGCGCTGGGCGATTCGATTTCCCGCTGGGCCGTGTTTCACGATCCGCCTGAACACACGCGGCTGCGTGGGTTGATGAACAAAGCGTTTACGGCGCGGGCCATCGAGCGACTTGAGCCGCGGATTCAAACGATCGTCGACCGGCTACTGGATCAGGTTATCACTCGTGGAGAGATGGACCTGATTGCCGACTTTGCCTATCCGCTGCCAGCGTCGGTAATACTCGATATGCTGGGGCTTGCCTGTGACGACCTCGACCGAATCAAGACTTGGTCGGATGAATTGGCGCTGTTCGTCGGCTCTTCGGTCAATACTCCCGATAAGTACCAGCGCGCGACCGCCAGCATCACGGCTATGAACGAGTACTTTCGAACAGCGATCGAGCGGCACCGGCACACGCGCGGCGATGATTTGTTGACCGCGCTCTTGGCCGCCCAGGAACAAGGCGACGCACTAAGTGATGATGAGTTGGTGGCAACCTGCGTGCTCCTTGTGTTCGCAGGCCATGAAACGACGACGAACTTGATTGGTAACGGAATGCTGGCCTTGCTGCGACATCCGACAGAGCTTGAGAGGCTGCGAAACGATCCAGAGCTGATGCCGTCGGCCGTCGAGGAGTTTTTGCGTTTTGATGGGCCGGCCGCCACAGCAGTCCGCATTGCAAGAGAGGCGATCCCGCTGCACGACCACACGATCCGGCCTGGCGAGAGAGTGTTTGCCATGATCAATGCCGCGAATCGCGACCCGCGATATTTCACCGATCCGGAGGGCCTGGACGTCGGACGAAAAGATAATCGCCATCTGGCGTTCGGCCACGGAATACACTTTTGCATTGGCGCGCCGCTCGCGCGGCTGGAGGCTAGACTGGCAATCACGGCGATTCTCAATCGCTGCTCGGACATCTCTCTGCAATCTGAGCAACTCAGGTGGAACGATTCGCTCGTCCTGCGCGGTGTACGATCGTTGCCAGTGTCATTTTCCAGGCATTCGGGCATCCAATTCTTAGCCTAGACTAATCGACGGCAATCACACGCGGCTCATACGATTGGTCGAGATTGACTCGGGCGACGACAACTGCTCCCGGATCCAGATTGTGCGCCGCTTTTCGTGCGGCGGACTCTGCATCAGTATTCTCGTGTGCGCCCTGGACGACCAGCCAAAGTTGGCCGTGAAGTAGAACCGGCTTCTGCGCAACCAAGTGCGTGCTGTCGAGATACTTCACAGCCGCCGCGATCCAGCCAGCAGGAGCGCCGTAGTACCGCGCATCGCGTCCGCACGTATACTCAGCAGTGAACAAGCCCAACGGGCCCCCGTGAGTTTTCGTCAGCGCGCCTAGTTGCTTTGCAAACGCCCGAGGACACGTGCCGAGGGCGCACGGGACGCCGCCGCATAGTCCAGTACTCTTACCGGCTGGCGCTTTGTCCGCAGCCAAATCGCGCTCTTCGCACTCCGTCATCCACACCGGAACGATTTGCTTTCCCGGTATGAGCTCGCGTACGGCTGACACAAATCGCGCGGCCGCATCGTCGACCCCGTCCTTGGTCGCGGTTGCAGGTACGCCGTAGTCGAGGGCCCAGCGACATTGCAGATTGCCGCAACCGCACGAAGCAGGGCCGCCCTGCAGGTCATTGAGTAACAGACCGCGATATTCTTGGGACACTTTGCCCAACAACTGTTCCACGCGATCCAGGTGGGCCTCAAAGGCCTCGGCATATCCAATCGGCACCCAAGGGTAAGCTTTAGCAACGTCGCCTTTCTTAGGCTTGGTCAGCATAGGAAAGCGCGCCAGCCAATCATCGTGCATCCCCAGCGATGCCATCCATCGCGGATGCGCATCGGCCAAGCGCTGATTGCGCGCAATCTCAATCCAATAGTACAGGTCGATCTTCGCCGACGAAGCAGCGGTCGCGGCCGCCCGGTACGCCTTTTTCGAGTGATCCTCATCGAGCAGCACGACGATGGCTGTGAAGCCCTCTTCGCGCCACCGTGCGATTTGCTCTGGGGTCACGGCATTGGGCGCCACGAATACCATCTCCGTTGCCTTCCCATTGGGGGCTGCCGATCGAGCGTCGCGGCCCTTGTCCTTTCGCTCGCGGCCCACAGTGTCGTGAATCGTCGATTCGGGATGTTCCGCGGCCCAGGCAAACCAACGACACTGGACCGAGTCAATCCAGGTCAGCGTCTTTCCCTTGAGAGGCCCGGACAACGCGCGTCCTTCGATGCCGAACCGAGAGCCAGTCTCGCGATCGATGAAGGGTGCCTCCGGTTCCGCTAGGTCAAATCCAAGCTTTTCGATGCACGATGACTCCGCGTTGTCGAGTTGAGGCGCATATGCTACCGCCGTCCGCGTCGCGGGAAACCAAAGGATCGCCACTTTCTGCCCGCCCAGCTCATCGCGAATCACTCCGCCAGCTTTTGGCAACGCGTCGAGGGGATATGCTCTGTGCATGCCATTGAATGTCACGCCCAGCACTTCGGCAGTCTCCTCTAACCGGCGATCAACCATAGTGCGGGTTTGCTTCGAGTCAGCGTTGTCCTTCTGCGATAGCTCGATCGGTTGGTATTTCTCGAACATCCGGTAAGCGACCGACCCAGGATAAGCCTTGTTCCAGTGACCCCAGCTCGTCCGCAGGGTCGCAACCGGCTTCAGCTGCTCTCCTTTGCGCGGGCCCTCGAACGCGCGACCGGAAAGTGTCGAAAACAAGGTGCCATCCTTGTGCCGCATGACGACGATACCGTTGCGCCAACCGTAAAAGCTGAAGTCGAGCGACGGCTCGTATCCGCGGGCGAAGCCGGCATCGGGATCGTAAGCAAACACGCCGTAGGTGTCGCTGATCACGCGGTACGGATTCAGGAAAAAACGAATCGGGATCCCGCCACCTTCGTACTTGCCGCGCGTCCAGGCCAGCACCGGGTCGTCGGCGCGCAGATCCGCGGCTCGAGCCTTCGCCTCGTCGATGCAATGCGAACAGTTTGGATTCACCAGCGTCTGAAAGGCATCGGGCTTGGCAAGCACGATGGGATCGGCCGCGACGGCAGTCGACGCAAAGGACCACACGAGACATATCGCTCTTCCCCATGCGGCGCGGCATCGCAGTCGACTTCGCATTCTGCACCCCTTGTGAACGATTAGCCATTCTGTGCTTGGAAATGGCGGATTGCCTGGAACATCGATTCTACCTGACGTTCATTCGGCGTCACAACCACCAAAGCAATTACCGTTTAGAGGCGAGTACGAAGCACCTACAAGCGGAATGCCGGAGTAACCCTGCTTGGCGGTCGGCCTCAAACGGCGCCATAGCATCCGTGAAGTTGGGTCGGTGGCGACTGCGGACCGGAATTGGGACATGTCCGATTTCCTGCGAAGTCAAGCGAAACCGTGTCGATTCTGCCGTGAAAAGAGCCTGCCAAATTCCGGTGTGACCGCCCGTCAGCGCTTGATGTTCGCCGCGACGCATGGCTCCTGTGTGACTGTCCGCACGGGGCATTCCAACACGAACCAGGAGCCGAACGATGCACGCGATCAACGACGAACGGTTGAGCGGGGCGGTTGACCAAGAGGCTTTCGAGAAGGTGATCCGCGACAACCTTTCGCCCGAGGGCGTGGCGACGATGGTCGCCTTTTTGCAAACCGCCGCCTTCTACAAACCGGCCAACGAAGAAGCACTTCGGGCACTTCGCCAGGTCGAATGGTTCGCCGACACGCTGACCGAGATGTTGGGCGTCGAGGAGCACAACCACCTGATGGAAGAGTTGGGCCTGTAAGCCGAAACGCCGGCTCGTCCGGCGTCGTCCGCGGGTGGTTCCGCGGGCCTGATGATGGCAGCCAACCCACCGAACCCCATTTTTAGGAGAAGAACCATGACCAAGACGAAGAGCACCAAGAAGGCCGCAGTCCCGAAGGAAGCCAAGACCTCGAAGGCTCGCAAGGCCGCGCCGGCGAAGAAGGCCAAGGCGAAGCCCGCGGCGAACGGAAAGGCCAAGAAGCTCAGCGCCATCGACGCCGCTGCTCAGGTGTTGGCCTTTTCGAAGGAGCCGATGAACGCCAAGCAGATAATCGAGGCGATGGCGGACAAAGGCCTCTGGACGAGCCCCGGCGGCAAGACCCCCTGGGCCACTTTGTATTCTGCAATCGCGCGCGAGGTCGGCACCAAGGGCAAGGACGCCCGGTTCAAGAAGGCCGATCGCGGGAAGTTCACGTTGGCGTAGAACCCCACCTTGGCACGTCGCCCACCACGAGGCCCCACGTCGGGGCCTCTGGTCGTTGGTCGCGTCAGTGGGCAACCCGGGCCGCCGGTCGCCACGTGTGCCAAACGTCGCGTTCACGTGGCCTACCCACCCCGACTCAATCCACGCTTCGCCGCGTTGGGCGCACCATTCGCGGGATCAAGCAGGATGTCGCCGTAACAAGTTTCTCGCCGATGGACGGACTGTGTCTAGTGCGGCCGGGGTGGGGGTGGGAAACCAGGTGGCCTGGGCGAGGAAGTACCTACGATCCCCGGGGGGCGCTGAAAGCGCTCCCAGTATTCCCAGAACCGAT
>CAZUPX010000494.1:0-1867 GCA_964622155.1 uncultured Planctomycetaceae bacterium
GATTCGGCCTGATAGGCCCGATAGAACCCGTCGCGCTGCGGAATTTTGTCGCCCGCGAGTTTTTCGAAGGCGTCCGCTGCCTCTTCGAAACATCGCCGCGCCTCGTCCGCCTGCCCCCGATCGCGCGCGAGCCAACCGAGACGCCGAGTGAAATGCCCGACTTGCTCGAAGTGGACTGGATCACCGGGGATTTCTTTTGCCAACTCGACACGCAGCGCCAGTGCCCGTCGCAGGAATTGCTCACACAGGTCGCGGTCGGACTGACTTTGCAAGTTGATCGCTACATCCCCCACCGCTGAGGCGAGTTGCTCGCGAGCGTGCCGGTCCTGGGGGTTTTCCGCCATGAGTGCTTCCCAGATCTGGACCGCGCGTTGGCGCGCGGCATTTGCGTCGGCCTGCTGGCCGGTTGCCACGAGGCGCTCGGCAAGCAAACCCAGCGCGAAGGTCAGTTTCTGCCTGTGTTGCGGATTGCCAGGATATTCTTGGGTCAACGCCTGGTATAAGTCGACGGTTCGCCGCGCCGTGGCGGCGGCTTCCATGGCGTCGCCGGCCGCGAGGTGCTTCGCCAGGTCGCCGAGCGTGTCGGCCTGAAAGGCGCGATACCACCCGTCGCGCTGCGGAATTGCCTTATCGTCCGCGAGCTTTGCGTAGGCGTCCGCCGCCTTTTCAAAACATTGCCGCGCCTCGTCCGTCTGTCCCTTGTCGCGCGCGAGCCAACCGAGACGCCGGGTGAAATGCCCGACTTGCTCGAAGTGGCCCAGATCGGCCGGAATTACCTTTGCCAACCCGGCGTGCAGAGCCAGTGCCCGTCGGTGCAATGGTTCTTGCATCTCCGATTTCGCTTGAGCTTTGTCCGCCGCTTCCGTAATGGCCGAGGCGAGTTGCTCGCGAGCCTGCCGGTCCTGGGGGTTTTCCGCCAAGATTGATTCCCACATCTCGGCCACGCGTTGGCGGGCGGCATTCGCGTCGGCCTGCTGGCCGGTTGCCACGAGCTGCTCGGCGAGCACACCCAGTGCCGCGGCCAGCCGCAGACGATACAGCGGATTGCTCGGATATTCCTTCGTCAGTGCCTCATATTCTTTTAGCACTTCGAGTGTCTGCTTGGGATTGCCAATTTTGCTCAACACTTCCAGCAGGCGGGCATGAAATTCACCTTGAGTCGGGAGCATGCGGACGGCGGATTGGGCCGCGGCAAGTGCCTCTGGTAATCTGTTCTGCCGCAGGCGTATTTCGGCGATGTGACAATAATTCCACGGGTAATCCGGGTGGATTTCAAGTCCTCTTTCGAACTCGCGGGCTGCCTCGTCAAGGCGCCCCTGGTCTTTGAGCGCAATACCGTACTGATGGTGCGCCGGCTCGGAATCGGGCGACAATCGCGCATTGTCTCCCATCACTTCGAGCGTTTTTTCCGTATCACCGATCTTGTTCAACACTTCCAACAGACGTGCATGACTGCGCCAGTCCGTCGGGCTGAGGCGCGCGGCGGTACGAGCCTCTTCCAATGCCTTCGACAGATTGCCTCGCTGAAAATAGACCCCGGCGAGTGCGTGATGAGCGTCGGCATTTTTGGGATAATCGGTGACAATGCGTTCGTAAAGATCGACGCTTCGCCGTGCCGCAATCGCGGCCTCCTGGGCAAGCCCGGCGGACGCCAGGACCTGCTCCAGTTGACCCAGCGACTCGACCTGGAAGGCTCGATAGAGTTCGCTGCTGTTGGGATGTTCGGCCGACAGCTTGTCGATAGCGTCGATCGCATGGCGATGCAACTTCACTGCCTCGTCGGGCTGACCGCTCTTTACAAGCTGCTCGACTCGCGCCGCCAAATACTGCCGATAATCCTGGAGCGCATTTTGGACATGTATCTGTT